>CAYZIV010000189.1:0-3847 GCA_964478475.1 uncultured Gammaproteobacteria bacterium
GGATGCCTTTCGTTATAAGAAACATCGACCGGCACCGGTCCTTTGTTTTCGTAAATATATTCAACCAGTTTTAAAACATTCGGCTCATGCTCGCGCTCTGCATTAATTGATACAGGCTGACCTTCCTGTACATTCAATACGACATCAATAATTTCTGCCGGATCGACTTCTAATTTTTTTTGAATTTCTTTTGGAATATCCGCTTTTATAGTGCTTACAACCGCTTTTGTCTCCGCAGGAGTTAAGCCTGCTTGTTTGTAAGGTGAGTTAGTTTCATTAAATTCTATAAACGCAGCGCCATTTTCTTTTAGGTCCTGTTCTTGTTTTTCTCTCCATTTAAAATCAGGAGCGTTGTATTTTTTCTTTAACGCATCCAATTCCGGTTCTTTAATATCAACAAAAACATGTCCTGAGCCCTTTTTATAAGCTTCTTTCGCCATTAAATTTACAAAAGGTATCTGGTCATTGTTTGCTGTTATTTTTAAAGGTTGATCAGGCTGTAGTTTCAAATCCTGGTCTAAAACCTTATGGATATAGCTGACCATTTTTTGCTCAGCATTTTTTTGATTGTTGATTCCTGCAAAAGCCACGTTATTTGTTTGTATCCTCCTGGAGTTTGTATTTTGGTTATTAGAAATTTCTTGATTTTGAACCTGATTATTTTTTTTATAGATTTGGTGAGAAGCGTTCCCGTTGATCTTAGAAATATTCATGTACATCTATCCTTATTTATTAAGCTGATAATTAAAAGATGCTGAAAGTAATTTATTAACAGTTTATTAAAATATATTTACAAAATTAAGGTTTGTTTATTATTTTTTAATGAAATTGCTTTTAATTTCTTCGAAGCTGTCGCCGCTGAATTTTTCGAGGAAGGCTTTTACAAGCACAACTGAGACCATCGCTTCGCCTACAACGCTTGCGGCTGGAACAGCACAGACGTCTGAGCGTTCATAATGAGCAACATGGGCTTCACCTGTTGAAATATCGACAGAATTAAGCGGGGTTTTCATTGTGGGAATCGGCTTCATCGCTGAGCGGACAACTATAGGCATTCCGTTGGAGATTCCGCCTTCAATACCGCCTGCTTTGTTGGTTTTTCTGGTATAAACACCTTTTTTATCGGTAGTGAAGATTTCGTCATGTACTTGCGATCCGGGGATTTTGCCGGATTCTTCGCCTATGCCGATGCTTACTGATTTTATAGCGGGGATACTTATAACCGCTTGAGCAAGCTGACCGTCAAGCTTCCTGTCCCAATGGACGTGGCTTCCAAGCCCGACCGGTACATTTAATGCAATAACTTCAAAAATTCCGCCCAGTGTGTCGCCTTTTTCACCCATCCTGTCAATTTCGGCTTTCATTTGCTCGTAAGCCTTTTCATCAGCGCATCTCAAGTCTGAACTTTCGGCTTTTTCTTTTAATATTTTATAATCTTCGGGCAGATTTTCCGCTTCAACAGAGCCTATTTGAACAACATGACTGATAATTTCGATGCCGAATTTATTCAAAACTTGCTGAGCGAAAGCTCCTACGGCGACCCTTATTGCTGTTTCTCTTGCGCTTGAGCGCTCCAGGACGTCTCTTATATCTTTATGATTATATTTCACAGCTCCTGCAAGGTCGGCATGTCCGGGTCTTACGTGTGTGATTTTCTTTTCTTCCACAAGTTTACTGATTTCAGGGCTTTGCAAATCTACAGGCTCAACCGACATAGGTGTTTTCCAGTTTTCCCAGTCTTTATTTTCTATAACCAGAGTAACAGGAGCCCCTGTTGTAACCCCATGGCGAACTCCAGAGTTGATTATAACTTTGTCTTTTTCGATTTTCATCCTGCCGCCGCGTCCATATCCTTGCTGTCTTCTTGCGAGGTGGTGGTTTATTGTATCAACACAAATTTCAATCCCCGCAGGAACTCCCTCAATTATTGCGGTTAAACACTTTCCATGCGATTCACCGGCTGTTAAAAATCTAAAAGTCATTAAATTCGCCTCTTTTTTCAGATGAATATTTTTCAATTATAACTTATAAATATAAGTTGCTGTTTATATTTTTTCAATTTATATTATTTTTGATTCATATATCTTGTATTAATTAGTATAATTATTAATAAATTGTTTTTTTACTTATAATTGTTTTTAATTAATAATCGGAATTAATTATGTTAAATAAAAAATTTATCTTCTTTTTTTTAATTTTATTTTTATCATTGATATTAATTTTTTTTATAGGAAAGGTTTTTCAAAAAGATGTTAATGTCGTAAAAACCTTAACAAGAAAATTAAAGTCTGAAGACTTATACCTTATATATAAAGATAATAAATATGGATATATAGATAAGCAAGGCAATGTTTTGATAGAGCCGAAATTTGAATTTGCAAGTGATTTTTCAGAAAACTTAGCTGCTGTAAAATTAGAAAATAAATGGGGATATATTGATCAAAACGGTGACTTTGTCATTAAGCCGAAATTTGATTTTGTTGATGATTTTTCTGAACGTTTAGCGGCTGTTGAAATAAATAATAAATGGGGATATATAAATCAAGATGGAGAGATTGTAATTGAACCACGGTTTGATTTTGCAGCTTCTTTTCAAGAAAATCTTGCAAAAATTTATGAAAATGAAAATTATGGATTTATAAGCCCGACAGGTTCGTATGTTATAGAACCTGAATATGAGTGGTTGGGTGATTTTTCTGAAGATTTGGTTTATTTTAGTAGTTCTAGCGAGAAAGGGAGTGAGATAGGTTATTTAAACAAAAAAGGGGAAGTTGCAATATCTCCTCAAGAAACCTGGATTACTATCGGAACAGGTGATTTTTATGATGTTAATTTTAAAGAAAATTATGCCATAGCTTATTCTATTGAAAAAAATAAATATGGTTTTTTAGACAAAGAGGGTAATTACGTTATTCCTCCTCAATTTGATTGGTTGTGTCCATTTTCTGATGGCTTGGCGCTTGCTTTAATCTCGGAAAATTACGGATATATTAATAGAGCTGGCGGTTTTGCAATAAAACCTGATTTGAAATACAATGATTCAGTTTTAACCTGTGCAAATAATTTTAAAAAAGGCTTTGCTCCTGTAAAAATTGGTGATAAATGGGGATATATGAATTTTTCAGGTAAAGTTGTAATTGAGCCTCAGTTTGAATCTTTTCCCGGAATGTATGAAACGGTTGACGGTTTTGTTAATGGGTTGGCAAGAGTTAAAGTTGATAATAAATATGGAATTATAGATGAAACGGGAAGTTTTATTGTAAAACCTCAATTTGATAGTGTTGAACCATTTAAAAACGGTCTTGCCAAAGTTTATTTTGGCGAAAATGAAGGTTATATAAATAAACAAGGTGAATTTGTCTGGAAAATGAAAGATGATAACTGATGAAAAAGATATTTTTAACAAGTTTATTTTTTTTCTGTTTAGTTAATTTTGTTTCAGCACAAATTTTAAAGGGTTCGGTTGAATGGTCGGTAGAATCTGCCAGAGATGAGTTGTTTAAGTATGCTCAATCTGAAATCGAAGTGAAACCGTTTTATTCATGGTGGGATCGAAAATTTTTCTCCAATAAAAACGCTATTAGAAAAAATAAAGAAGAAGTGGATGGTCGAAGAATAACTGTTTTCAATGATAACAGTTATTATAGCATTCAACATAGCGGTGATAATAAGATATTTTATTATAACTCCTGGGGAAAACTTAAGGCTATAGATTTTGAGATGTATAATTCGTTAGAAAATAAATATCCGATAAAAGTTTATAAGCATTCATATCCTGATGGAGAGTTGATTGGAACAACTTTAATGATCCATCCGCTTGAATCGTTTATGTTTACTTCTTCCGGTG
>CAYZIV010000190.1:0-3839 GCA_964478475.1 uncultured Gammaproteobacteria bacterium
TGCTTAAGCATTTGCTGCGGATTAAATCCTCTCAATTTTTATCTCCTTATTTTACAGAACAACATTTCTAATCAACATTTTAGCAAAGCTGAACTATTTTGTCAGAAAATAACTAAAATCACATCGGATAACATTTTTAATATATTTTATGAATTTCTTTCATCAGAGCAAATAAGCTGGTCTTCTTTAATCCAACTCATCATTCCGCGAAGCTTTTTGCCGATTTGCTCAATTTCATGGTCATCATCAGCCTGAAGAAGCTTCTTCAGCTCAGGTTGACCTTTTCTATTTTCTTCAATCCATTCTTTGGCGAACTTACCGCTTTGAATTTCTTCGAGAATCACTTTCATATTATCTTTTATATCGCTTGTAATGACCCTCGGTCCGCGTGTAACGTCGCCGTATTTTGCGGTATCGCTTATGGAATACCTCATATCCTGAATTCCACCTTGATAAATCAAATCAACAATGAGCTTAAGCTCATGTAAACACTCAAAATAAGCCATTTCAGGCGGATATCCTGCTTCTACAAGAGTTTCAAACCCTGCTTTAATAAGAGCTGTTGTTCCTCCGCACAGCACTACTTGTTCTCCAAAGAGGTCGGTTTCGGTCTCATCTTTGAATGTTGTCTCAATAATTCCTGCTTTTCCGCCACCGTTGCACTTTGCATACGCAAGGCTAACTTCAAAAGTATCACCTGATGGATTTTGACCCACTGCAACAAGTGAAGGAACGCCTCTTCCTTTTACATATTCTGATCTTACAAGATGCCCAGGTCCTTTAGGCGCTACTATGAAAGTATTTACTCCAGCAGGAGGCACTACTTCGTTGTAGTGAATACTGAATCCATGACCAAATCCCAGGTACATACCGTCTGTAAGGTTTGGCGCTATATGCTTTTCGTAAATTTCTCTGTGAACTGTATCAGGGAGAAGAATCATCACTACATCAGCCCATTTAACAGCTTCATCAAACGAAAGACATTCGATGCCGGCTTTTTTAACTCTGTCTGCTGTTTTTGAACCTTCACGCAAACCAACTTTGACGTTTACGCCTGATTCATGCAGATTCTGCGCATGCGCGTGACCCTGGCTCCCGTAGCCAAGTATTGCTACTTTTTTATTTTTTATCGACTCGTCATTAATATCGTTATCATAATAAACTTTAAGATCATCATACTTTGCCATTTTTTGTCCCTCCAACATAGTTTTAACATTAATACTATCACTAAAAAGTTTTTGAGCAAACGATTTATCAAGTATTGCATAATTTTAAAAGGGGCTTGATTTCTAAGAAATCAAGCCCCTTTCTTTGTTATTTAATTAATATTTTTCAAGATAATTGTCGACTTCCCACGGGGTCACGCAAGTTCTAAAATTATCCCACTCTTTACGTTTCGCTGATAAGAATTCATTAAAAATATGTTCACCAAGCGCATCTTTTGCAACCTGGCTTTTTTCCATTAAATCAATCGCTTCCAGTAAACTTCCGGGAAGAGATTCAATTTTCATTTTCTTCTTTTCTTTATCTGTTAATTGATAAATGTTTTGCTCAGCGGGAACTGGCGGTTCAATCTGGTTTTGAATACCGTCCAGAGTTGCCATTAAAATTGACGCAAATGCAAGATATGGATTACAGCTAGGATCCGGTGATCTTAATTCTACCCTTGTTGCTTTGCCTCGTTTTGCAGGGACTCTTAAAAGAGCGCTTCTGTTAGCAGCTGACCACGCAAGATATACAGGAGCTTCGTACCCCGGAACAAGACGTTTATAGCTGTTTACTATAGGATTTGTTATAGCTGTTATACCTTTAATGTTTTTGAGCACTCCACCTATTGACCACAGAGCTTCCTGGCTTAATTTGTATGGCCTTGCTTCATCAAGAAAAGCGTTTTCTTCATTTTTTGTTAGTGAAAAGTTTGTGTGCATTCCTGATCCATTTATTCCAAATATCGGTTTTGGCATAAATGTTGCATGTAAGCCATATTTCGCAGCTATTGACTTCACCGCAAGTCTGAAAGTAACTACGTTATCAGCTGTTGTTAAAACATCAGCATATTTAAAACCGATTTCATGCTGGCCTTCAGCTACTTCATGGTGACTGCCTTCAATTTCAAATCCCATATTTTGTAAGGTTTCAACTACTTCAGCCCTCAAGTCTTCGCCTAAATCATCCGGTCCTACATCATAATAACCTGCTGAGTCGTGGGATACACAAAGAGTTTTGCCATTATCTCCTTTTTTAAAAAGGAAAAATTCGCATTCAGGGCCCACATTCATTTCAAACCCTAATTTTTTTGCATCCTCTACAACTCTTTTAAGATTGTTTCTAGGACATCCCTCAAACGGCGTTCCGTCCGGATTATAAATATCACAAATCAATCGGGCTACATTTGAACCGTCTTTTGCTCTCCAGGGAAGCATGCTAAAAGTTTTTCTGTCCGGATAAAAGAACATATCTGATGTTTCAATATTTCTGAATCCTTTAATTGAAGAACCGTCTAACATCATTTCGTTATTTAAAGCTTTATCTATCTGGTTCGAAGGAATAGCCATATTTTTTACGTGTCCATTTATGTCTACAAACTGAAGACGTATAAACTTAACGTTATTTTGTTTGATTATTTCTTTGATTTCACTGATTGATAACACTTGTTGATTTGGCACAAACATTGAACTAGCCATTTCTTCGCCTCCTGTTTTTTAACAATTAAATTTTAATCTGATTATATATAATTAACATATTATTGAATACACATAAAGAAAATGTTTTTTAAAAACGCATTTCCTTTTTTGCAAAATTGATGTTTTTTGAAAGAAAATTAATCAAAATTTATAAAAAATTTTTAAACTCGTCTTTGAAAAAAATTTTTTTTATAAATTTGAGAGAAAAAACATTATTTTTTCTTAAAAATTTTTTATAAAAAATTTTTAGTTTTATTTAAAAAAATTTAATAATTGTTAAATTTATAATACTGAATAACCCAATTTTTAGATTATAAATTGGTATATATTATTTATCCTGAGTTGCAAATCAATTAAAAATTAATTCACGACTCTAGTTAATCAGCGACTAAATTTATTTATGAAGATAACTTCCCCAGGAGTTGTTGTAGAATTCATCTTCAACTTCTTCGGTGCTTAAATGCAGTTCATCTTCTTTGTCAGGATAATAAATAATGTAATCCTTTTTTTTCTTGTCATATTCTGCTAAAAAGGTTTCTTCTATTCCATAATCAGTAGACTGAGTGCTTCTATAATCATCAATAGATAACATTATTTTCATAAATTCAGTTTTTTTACCCTTTTCAGAATTTTTTTTAATCAGTTCTGTAAACTTATCAAAATTCATAAACACCTCTTTAATAGTAAATTATAAGGTTTTATTTACCTACATTTTTCGGGCAGCTGCACTGCCCGAAAACTATAGAAAAATTTTTATATTTACAAATATAAACAGAGCAAAATTTCTTTCACTCTGCTTATATTTAAAAAAGAATTACTAATATATTCTATTCCCCGATAAATTATATTTAAACAATAACGAATTAAGTTAATTAACTAAATCAGATTAACTAACAGCAATCTCAAAAATTTTTGCTAGTTTCCAATTTGTTATTACGAAAAAACGAAAGCGAGTAGAGACTAAAAAGTGAATTTTGTTCGCTTTCCTCAAAATGACATTTTAAAAATTTTATTACTTTTAAGATCACTTCTAATGCATAAAAAGCTTGCCCAAACCAGCTAAAAGTATAAAATAATTTATATGCAAACAGGGTCTATTGAAAATATTAATATTTCAAACCTTCAAATTTTGGAGGAATTTAAGCTGTATCTGGA
>CAYZIV010000191.1:0-3823 GCA_964478475.1 uncultured Gammaproteobacteria bacterium
TTAGCCGATGTGTCTAAAGATACCGTACAGGTCGATTTTAAATTTCAGGAAAAACCAAATACAAATGAGCCGTATTTGGCTTATTTAGGAAGAATCTCTCCTGAAAAAGGCACTCATCACGCAATAAAACTTGCAAAAGAAACAGGATGGAAATTAATTATTGCTGCAAAAATAGATAGAGTTGATGTCGAGTACTTTGAAAAAGAAGTAAAACCTTTAATTGACAATAAACAGATAGTTTATATCGGAGAAGTAAGGCATGAAGCTAAAGTTGAGCTTTTGAAAAATGCTCATGCTCTCATTCACGCTATAACATGGCCTGAGCCGTTTGGGTTAACCATGGCGGAGTCTATGGCATGCGGAACTCCTGTTTTAGCTCTTGATTTAGGTTCTATACCTGAGGTTATTAAGCATGAAGTAACAGGATTTGTTGAAAATAAAATTGAAGATTTAATAAAAAGAGTCAAAGATATTGGTAAAATTGACCGTTATGCTTGCAGAAGACACGTTGAAGAAAACTTTTCAGATAAAAGAATGGTTGAAAGCTATGTGCAAACTTATTATAAGTTAATTGAAACACCTAAGATATCTATAATGCGCCTGAAAAAAGAAACAAATTTTAATGCAGGAATTAATTTAAGCAAGCAAACTGAAATAAAATAAATTTTCTTTGAATTAATAAAAAAGGGGGTTTGATCTGGTCAAATCCCTTTTTCTTATTTTTTAATTACATAGATTTTCATTAATTTAAAAATTTTGGAACATAAAGTTTATTTTGACGTCCAATCCAAAACATAAATTAAATAATTATCACATTTTAGAATTACCGCTTAAAAGCGTTTTTAGGGTAAGTAAATCTAATTAGAAGAGGAAAAGGATGAGAGGAAAAAGACTATTAAATTTTTGTGTTGCTGGAATTCTGATGTTTGCTTTATCCGGAATTTCGGATAGCTCAAGTGCTTCAGTGAGCAAAAATAACTACTCAAAAACTGTTATCAAAAGAATGATTGTGCAGGAGGCCAACAGGCAAGGCATTGATCCACACCTTGCTTTAAGTGTTGCAAGACAGGAATCTAATTTTAATGTAAATGCCAGAAGCCATGTAGGCGCTATAGGTTTATTCCAGCTTATGCCCTATACTGCAAAAGACTTGAATGTTAACCCTTATAATGTTGAGCAAAACATTCACGGTGGCATAAAGTACCTGAGTATGATGCATAATCAGTTCGGTTCTGCCCGTCTAGCATTAGCTGCTTATAATGCAGGACCTGGAGCTGTGCAAAGATATGGCGGAGTGCCTCCTTACAAAGAAACACAAGGATATGTGAAATATGTTATGAATTTTTATAACAAATATAAGCAAAATCCATCTATTTTGTAGAGTTGTAAAAAAATCTTAGTTCAAAGAGTGATGCTGATAAATGCGTCGCTCTTTGATTTTTTATTTGTTTTTAAATTCTTTTTTAATTCTAATTTTTTTAAAATATTCCTGGACGTCTTTTGAAACGCTGATATTTTGCATAGAAAGATTGAATTTATTAACGTTTGCAAGGATATTTTGTTCTTCTTTTAATTGAGCTTCATTATTTATAATGGCTTTGTTTTCTTCGTTCGGCTGAATTTCTTTTATATCAGTGCCTGTTTCCAGCATATAAATTAGTTTATCGATATTATAATTTGATGGAAGTTTATAATGAGTTAAAATTTCTTCTTTTGTAATGCCATAAGGGAATTTATACAGCCATTTTAGTGTTGTATAATCTCTTTTGGATATTTTTGTAAGCCCATATTGGTGCGGAACATACATTACATCTTTTTTGGAAGGGCTGTGCTGAAGTCCAAGCGCATGTCCTATTTCGTGAATCATTGTATGATACACTTCATTTGCATTTTGATATTCCTTATGAAGAAGTCCGTCTGATAACCCTATGCTGACTTCCGCCGAGTATAGCCTTCCGATTTTATCAAAATTGAAATAACAATGTCCAAGCGATTCCCGCTCAACTCTCTTCCATTCAAAGTTAATTTGTGACTCATATAGTTGACTTACCGGTTTAAAACTTACTTTTCCGCCGGATGCTTTTTCCCATAGGATTAAAGCATTTTCGAGCATTTTATAGTAATTATACTCCTGGTCTTTTGCTTTGTACCAACGAAATGGGGCAACATAAATTGCTAAAGGCATCGTATTGTCAGGCCATCTGATAAGCTGCCCTTTTTTAAAACAATGTTCTATATAAGAAATGTTCTCAGCTTTGCTCATAAATTTCTTGCTCAAGTTTAATTCTATTCATTCCGGTTTTTTGGCATATGCAAAAATCCAGAACTTTATTAGGAAGAAATTTAAGCAGATTTAATAACTTTGCATCTCTGCCTGCTAAATATCTGGTTTTTGGCTTTTTTTCCGTTAATGACTGCAATATTATTTTTGATACATGCTCCGGAGAAATTGCTTTTTGACCTACCTTTTTGAGTGTTTTTTCTATTAAAGGTTGATAAAAAGGAGAATAATATCTTTTGGCTGCTGCGGGCATCTCTTCTATTGATTCTTCAAGTATGTTTAATGATCTCTCCCAAATATTTGTTTTTATAATTCCCGGCTCTATCACGATTACCGGAATTTTCCACGGAGATAATTCTCTTCTCAGTGAATCTGAAATGGCTTCGATAGCATGTTTAGAAGCACAATATGCTCCTTTGAAAGGAAATGCAGTAAATCCCGCTATGGAACTTATGTTTACAATCCTACCTCCACTTTTTCTTATTAAAGGGAGAAATGCCTGTATAACTTTTAACTGCCCAATTACATTAGTTTCCATCTGGTATCGGAACTTTTCAATGGATAAAAATTCCAAAGGACCTGCTATTGCAATTCCTGCATTGTTAATAATGGCATATACCCCATTCTCTCCGCATTTCTTTGAAATTGAAACTAAGGCATTATCTATTGAGGATTGAATATTAACATCTAAATGCACTGGAATTACATTTTCTCTAATTAGTTCTTCAGCATCAGAATCTTTCCTGATGCCGCCGTATACTATAAAACCCTCTTTGGCAAGCATTGTGCAAGTGCTTTTCCCTATGCCGGATGAGGCTCCGGTAATTAAAACATGTTTTTTATTTTCGCGCATTATAACTGATAATTTATATTTTATATTTAAAAATTATTGCACGTTTTTAAAGTTCAGAGAAGGTTCATAATGAAAAATTTTAAATTGATAAATTTAATTTCTGCCCGGGTTCCCGGCGCTGATTATCTTTAGAATTTTCTTCTGAAACGGCTTTTTTAACAGGGATAGCCTCAATCGATGATAGAATTTCCCTGCCTTTGGCGGCAATAGCTACATCTGCATCTGATAATGAATCAAATGACGCAGGAGCTTCTGCACCTTTTACTACATATTCAGCAGCTTTTTTGGTCTTTTCAATTTGTTCAGCCGGAGCTGAATCTTTGTTTATCATCTTTGGCACTGCAATTTTTTGATGCCCGCCTGTTATTATAACTCTGCCGTTAGGATCTGTTTTAGTTTCGTACTGCGGTGAACCAATAGCTTGAGGACCGGCTGCCGCTTTATGAGCCTCTTCATGTCTTATTATTCTTTCATTTTGTTTTTGGATATTTTTTTCATAAATAGAAAAAGCTTCTGATTTATTAGATTTTTGATCCTTGGATTTACTATTATTGGAATATGTGGGAGGGAGTTTTGGATAAACAATGTTAAAAGATGACATTTTTTAGTTCCTTTTTGTGATTTTTATCCGGCAAGTCTATTTGTATATAAATAAAAACATTCTTATATAAATAATTGTCAAAAAAAAA
>CAYZIV010000192.1:0-3818 GCA_964478475.1 uncultured Gammaproteobacteria bacterium
AAAATACTGATAGTTGAAAATGATGCGGCTTTGTCTTATCTTCTTGTAACTACGCTGGAAATGCGCGGTTATAATGCAGAAGTCACCAGTTCGGTGGATAATATATTGGAAATGATTGAAAAAGAGCCTCCTAATCTCATTATTTTTGATGCAAGCAATCAAAATCTTCAAAGAGAACTTGAAATATGCGAAACGATCAAACAAAAATATCCAAATATAAAGATTATTGTTTCAACGGTGAATTGTCCTAAAGAAAAAGTGTTGGATGCAGGAGTTGACCTTTATATACCAAAACCTTATGATTTAATGACGCTCTTTAACTGGGTAAGTCGTTTTCTTAATTATGAAATTTTACAATAAACAATTGTTGCAGCTTTTTTGGTTTTTTAACAAATGAATAAAAATGAAAAAATATTTTTAATAGAAGAATTTAATAAAAATATACCGAAAACAACGCGTGAAGCTTTGGCGTTTTGTTCAAAAGTTGCTGATGAGAATGATTTACCTATTTTTTTAATAGGAGGTATAGTCAGGGATATAATAATTGACCAAAAAAATTTTGATGTTGACGTTGTAATAAGGGGAAACGCAATAAATTTTGCTAAATTAGTTGAAAATAAATATTTTAAAATTTGTAAAATAGTTGAAATCCACGATGATTTTAAAACAGCGAAGATTTTATTCAATATTGATGGAGAAACAGTGCATATTGACCTGGCGAGCACAAGAAAAGAATCTTATCCGTGCCCTGGAAGTCTTCCTTATATAGAAGAAATCGGATGTGAACTTTATGATGATGTTATAAGACGTGATTTTTCAATCAATTCAATGGCATTGAGTCTTAATAATGATTCTTTTGGCGAACTTGTTGATTATTTAGGGGGTTACGAAGATCTTAAAGCGAAAAAATTAAGGGTTCTTCATTCGGTCAGTTTTGTTGATGACCCAACAAGAATCATACGGGGATTGAAGTTCAGCGTAAGATTCGGTTATGAATATGATAAATATACAAAAAAACTGATGAAAGAGTGTTTAAATTCAGGAATGTTTGATAATTTTGCCGGTGAGAGAATCAAGCAGGAATTAAAACAAACTTTTAACCTCAACAGGGCTGAATGTTTTATCAGGTTTATGAAGGAAAACATATACAGGCTTGTGGATACATCTGTTTCAGTTCCTGAAGATATTGATTCTCTGGGTTTTGACTGTTTTCAGGTAATTGAAAAGTTTTCTGATTTTCTTCCTGCTCCTGATAATATATGGTTAATTTATTTAGGAGTTAGTTTTATTGATTTTTCACAGGAAAAAATTGTTCAAATATCAGAAAGGCTCTATTTGTCAGGGATAGAAACCAGGGTATTGTGTGAAGCAAAAGAGCTTGATCAAAATAAAGAAATTTTAAACAATGTCCGTGAGCGTTTTGAAATTTATGAATTTTTTGAAAAAATCCAAGTTGAAACCATAATAATATTTTTGATAAATAACGAATGGGCGAAAGACAAGGTATGCTTGTATTTAGAGGAATTGAAAAATATCAGCATTTCCGTAAATGGCAGTGCTCTTTTAAATATGGGAATTGAGCAAGGACCTTTTGTAGGTGAGGTATTAAGAAGAGTGTTAAAAGCAAGGATCAATCAGGAAATATTCACTCCTGATGAAGAAGTTGCCTTTATTGAGACATTAATTAACCCGAGCCGTTAGGATTCAAGGATATAGGGAAGAATTTTTTGTTAATTATTCTTTTTTTTATGTATCATTATAAGTATAGAGTTATAAAAAAGGGTCAATTATGCTTCTTGCAATAGATATAGGAAATACAAACATTGCTGTTGGACTTTATGACGGACAAATGTTGCTGGACAGCTGGAGTATTTCCGCGGACAAGAGCAAAACCGCAGATGAATACGGAATAAGTCTTTTCAACTTTTTAAATCTTAAATTCAATTCTCAAAAAATTGATTCTGCTGTAATTTCGAGTGTTGTATTGCCGCTTACAGAAAAATTCAGAGAAGGTATCGAGAAATATTTCAATGCTCGGGTTTTTGTAGTCACATCAAAGACTCAAACCGGGGTTACACTTGATGTTGAGAACCCGAAAGAAGTTGGATCAGATAGAATAGCTAATGTCTGCGCTGCGTATAATCTTTATGGAGCACCTGCTGTAGTGGTTGATTTCGGAACAGCGACAAATTTTGATGTAATTGCTCCGGAAGGAAGATTTTTAGGCGGAATAATTGCTCCGGGACTCAGGAGTTCAGCCGAAACCTTTAGCGCGTTTACAAACAGATTACCCAAGTTGGAAATTGAAGATACAAGCAGGATTATAGGGAAAAATACTATTCAAAATATGCTCAGCGGGGTAGTGATCGGACACGCCTCAATGATTGACGGGTTAATTTCAAGAATAGAGAGCGAATTGCAAGCTCCGGTAATAACAATAGCGACAGGCGGTTTTTCTTCTGCGGTTACAAGACATATGATAAGACCTTTTGATCATTTAAATAAAAACCTTACTCTCGAAGGGTTAAGGATTATTTATGACTTGAATAAATATATGGTCGCTAAAAGTTAATGTTTTTTATATTAAATCATTTTTTATTATGATTGGCTTTATTAAATATTTTAAATATAATTAAAAAAAATTTAAAAAAATGGGGAGTTTAAATATATGTTTAATAAATGCGGAAAGCTTTTAATTTCAGCTTTAGTAGTTTCAGCAGTTTTATACCAGAGTGCTTTTGCTGTAGATTATGATGTGAATACAATTGGAGAATTTGAAACTGCAATAGATGATGCTGTTGCTGGAGATGTAATTAATGTGCAAGGTAATATAACTCTTACCGAAAATATCGATCTTTCTGATGATCCAGCATATACTATTGTAGGTGACGGAGGAAGTATCGATACTGATGGCCATACCTTTAATACCGGGCGTTCAAATGATGTAATTATAGACAATCTCACTGTAAATGGGGATACAGTTTATAGAAATATTAAAATAAACGATATCACTACATATCAGAATAATTATACCAACAGTGCTAATAGCGGCGGCGGGGCTCTTTATAAAAACGATGAATACACCACAATAGATACAGGTGCAAGTTTTAGAGGCAATGATGCAAGCAAATCCGGGGGAGCTATTTTTAATACAGTGAACAGTACTTTTACAATAAACGATGGCGCTACTTTTGAGGAAAATCAGACTGATGATTTTGGCGGAGCGATTTATAACTATGATTCAGATTTTACAATAGACGGCGGAGCCACTTTTACCAAAAACAAGGCAGGCGAAGATGGAGGAGCTATTTCTAATGACTGGAACAGTGTTTTTACAATAAATGACGGCGCTACTTTTACAGATAACGTTGCTGATAATTCCGGCGGAGCGATTCGTAATAGTGATTCAGATTTTACAATAGACGTTCTTGCCACTTTTACCGGCAACGAAGCTACAAATGCAAATGGTGGAGCTGTTTATAACTTAATGGGCGGTGTTTTTACTATAAACGACGGGGCTACTTTTACAGATAACGTTGCTGATGGTTTCGGCGGAGCGATTCTTAATAGTGATTCAAATTTTACTATAGACGGTGAAGCCACTTTTACCGATAATGAGGCAGGCGAAGGTGGTGGGGCTATTAGAAATAGCATGGGCAGTGTTTTTACAATAAATGACGGGGCAACTTTTGAGGAAAATCAGACTGATGATCACGGCGGGGCGATTTATAACTATGATTCAGATTTTACAATAGACGGTTTTGCCACTTTTACCGATAATGAGGCAGGCGAAGGTGGTGGGGCTATTAGAAATAGCA
>CAYZIV010000193.1:0-3811 GCA_964478475.1 uncultured Gammaproteobacteria bacterium
TTCAGTTTTGAAGTTCAAAAAGGTGAGAAAATTGCATTTATAAGTCAAGACCCCCTTATTATAACGACTTTATTTCAAATAATTTCTGGAGAAATTGAACCTGACAGCGGTAGTTTCAAATGGGGAGTAACAGCAAGTCATACATATTTTCCTAAAGATAATAATAAATATTTTGAAACAGATAAAAATCTTATTGATTGGCTGCGTCAATATTCTGTTGACCAAAACATCAATTTTTTACGGGGGTTTCTTGGGAAAATGCTGTTTACAGGAGAAGATTCCAAAAAAAATGCAAATATTCTCTCCGGCGGAGAAAGGGTTCGTTGTATGCTGTCTAAAATGATGTTAGCTGAAGCTAATGTATTAATATTTGATGAACCTACAAATCATCTTGATTTAGAATCTATCACAGCATTAAATAACTCATTAATTGATTTTAACGGAACAATTCTGTTTACATCACAAGATTATCAATTTATCCAAACTGTTGCGGATAGAATAATTGAAATATCACCAAAAGGCTGGATTAATTCTCATTATAAATATGATGAATACCTTGCCTGTCCTGATATTCAAAAACGCAGAGAAAATATATATAAAAATAAGAATAAAATCCCTGTATCTCATTAAAAATTTATTGAAAGACCTCTAACAACTTCAATATTTTCCAATTAATAGTTTATGTTATTTAAAGTATAATAAATTAAAAGAAATTGCGGTACGTATATTTTCTATGAACATTAAATTAAAAAAATTCATTATTAATTTTTTTCTTCTAACTATCTTATTTTCAAGTTCAGCTGCAGCTAAGATAGAAATTCCTCAACCTGTAGGATATATAAATGATTTTTCTAATGTTATATCTTCTCAAAATAAACAAAAAATGAATACAGTTATTCTGGAATTAAAACAAAAAACAGGCATCGAAATAGCTATTGTCACCATGGATTCTCTAAAAGAACGACCTATTGAAGATATAGCTCTATCAATAGCAAGAGAATGGGGAATCGGACAAAAAGATAAGAGCAATGGATTACTAATACTTGTTGCTCCTAATGAACGAAAAATGAGAATAGAAATCGGTTATGGACTGGAAGGCATAATAACCGATGCGGCAGCAGGAAGAATAAGGGATAACCACATGCTGCCTTATTTTCAAAATAATGATTATGATACAGGCATAACATTCGGAACTATAGCCGTAATTCAACATATTGTAAAGAATAAAAATATTGAACTTACAGCACTTAGTACAAGTCTTGAAACAAACAAACAAAAATATACTACAAATGCTCATAAGTCACAAAAACCTGCCAATCCTTTATCAACTTTAATATTTTTTATTATATTTATGTTTTTTGCTATAAAATATCCGCGCGCAACTTTATTTTTGATTTTAATGCTAAGCAGTAGAGGTAGAAGCTATGGCGGAGGCGGTTTCGGCGGCAGTGGTTTTGGTGGCTTCGGCGGTGGCGGATTTGGTGGTGGCGGTGCTTCAGGAAGGTGGTAATTATGGATAAATCTTTAAACAAACTAATAGATGAATTAAAAAAAATACTGGAAGAAAGATTATTAAGTATTCTTCTATATGGATCCTCTGTTACAGAAGAAAATACATCTGATATTAACTTAATTATAGTAGTTGATAAAATTACTGCGGTTGACTTAAAAGCTGTTTATCCTGCAGTAAAAAAATGGGTTAAAACTAAAAATCCTCCGCCATTATTTATGGGAAACCTAGAATGGTTCGGATCATGCGATACATATCCTATGGAATATGCTGATATTAAACAAAGACATAAACTTTTATATGGTGAAGATATTGTTAGTCAATTATCAATAAAAAAAGGACATTTACGACTTCAATGTGAATCAGAAACTAAAAATCTTTTAATAAAATTAAGACAAAATTATCTGTTAAAAAACAATGATAAAAATGAAATTACAGAATTGATAAAATACGGCTCAAAAAGCTTTATGGCAATATTTCGAACAATATTAAGATTACAAGGCGATTTTGTTCCGGAAAATAAAAATGAGGTTATATCCCTTATTTCACAAAGGATTAATATTAATGAGGAAATCTTTAAAAAAATATTATTATTTAGAAAAAATAAGAAAATTTTTGATAAAAATGAATTAGAAAATATTATTCAAATATTAATAGATTCAATTTATGAAGTTTTAAAATATGTTGATCAAATGCAAATAAACAAGGAGGAACAGTTATGAAAAAAACAATATTAATTACTCTTGCAGTTATTGGTTTAATAATACTTTTAAGTGTTGGAAGCTTTATAGGTATATACAATAATCTTCAAATGCTTGATGAATCAATAAATTCATACCAGGCACAGGTTGAAAATCAACTTCAGCGGAGAAGCGATCTTATCCCAAATCTTGTTAATACGGTAAAAGGTTATGCTGATCATGAAGAAGAAATTTTTACAAATATTGCTGAGTCAAGAGCAAAACTCTCTGGAGCTGTAAAAAGCGGAAGCATGGCACAGGTAAGTGAAGCTAATACTGAGTTCACAGGCGCATTATCCAGATTATTAGCTGTTGTTGAAAATTATCCTGATCTTAAAGCAAATCAGAACTTTATTGCACTTCAAGATGAACTGTCCGGAACAGAAAATCGCATTGCAGTTGCTAGAATGGATTACAATAATTCTGTTAAATCTTTAAATGCAAAAATCAGAACTTTCCCAACCAGTTTAATTGCAGTAGCAAGCGGAATTGACTCTCGGGATTATTTCGAAGTTGAAGAAGCTCAGAAAGAACTTCCTAAAGTTAATTTTTAATTTAATCAGAATAATTTAATGCTTTTGGCGGATTATTTGAACAAATTTTTCAAATAAAAAATCACCCTTTTTAGTGAGTAAATTTTAATCTCACTCGATTTGGTGATTTTTAATAAAATCACCAAATCGAAAGTCTGGCAAGAAAAACAAGAGATTAATGCTTATATTAAATATTAAAATTTGTAACGAAGTATAAAAAACCTATCAATTATAGCCCGGAAATATACTTTATATATATAAGCAATATAGCTTCCTGAACTTACTTCCTAACCTTCCCTTCTAGCAGATTTTAACTCTGGATTTTATCCGGAGTTTTTTTTTATCTTCATTAAATTAAAGTTTTTTAAGTTTTGTAACGATATTTCCTATATATATAAAAACAAAAACAGGTGATTCAAATGAACCATAAAAACAATTCAATAATAAATAGTTATGTTGATCTTATGAAATTAAAATCCGAAAAAATTTTATTGGACAATAAATTGGGTGTGGTTTTAAGCAATGATGTTTGGGAAAATAATGCCTTACTGATTAAAAGTGGAGGATATTTAACAGAAGACCTTATAAATAGGCTTCTGAATTTTGGGGTAAAAAAAGTAAATGTAAATTTTGTATATAAAAACCAAATAAATTCACTTAATCAAGATTTTATTAAAAATCAACAGGTAATAATTTTAGAAGATAATTTTTTTAATATTGCCTGGTTAAAAAGAAATTTAATTAAAATGGGATTCAATCATGAAAATATATTAGTTACGGTCAATTACCATTCATTAAACAAATATTTCAAAGATAAAAAAATAAATTTCATTTTTATAGGACAATCCTTATATGAAAAAAGCGCAAGATGTATAAATAAATACAGTATGCTTAAAACTACACATTCTTTCGTATTAATAGAAAAAGAAAAAACTGATGCTATAAAAATTGGTTATAAATCAAAAATAAAATTTTTAGACAGCCCGTTAGATCTGGATAATTTTACATTTCTCATAAACCAGGCTTTG
>CAYZIV010000194.1:0-3769 GCA_964478475.1 uncultured Gammaproteobacteria bacterium
TATAAAGCTCTGGAAATCATAACAAAAACAGCAGAAATAGAAGATCAGCCATATGTATATGAACTTATGGCAGAAATATATTATGAATTAAACCAATTTGAAAAAGCTAAAAAATATTTTGAAAAAGCCCTTAGTTTTCAAAGTAATCGAATAAAATCAAATTTAAAACTGGGAAATATTATGTTCATATACGGGGAATATGCAAAGTCAGAAAAATTTTATCAAAATATCTTAAAAAATAAACCTGATAATATAGACGCATTATTTGCTATGGCTAAATTACATAAATATTTAGAAAATGAAGATAAATTTTATGAATATTTAAGAAAGATAGTAAAAATAGATAAAAATAATCCTGAAGCTCTTCATAATATTGGAATTATTTTGGCAAATAACGGAAATCCTGAACAAGGAGAACATTTACTTAAAAAAGTTTTGTCATTTAATCCTATGGACGAAAATTTATGGCTTGATTTAGCTAAAATAAAAATCAAGCAAAAAGATTATAAAAAAGCAATAAAATATCTTAAAAACGTAAATCATATTAATGAAAAAAACCCTGATTATTATTATTTAATGGGAATAATTTTTAAAGAAAAAAAAGATAAAAAAACAGCAAAACAATATTTTACAAAAGCGCTTAAATTAAATCCCGACCTGTTAAACTAACTTAATCTAATAGCTTAAGAGAATTCAAAGCCATTTCAGCTGCCTTTTGTTGAGCTTCTTTTTTTGATTTTCCAACGCCATGTCCAACAGATTTATCGTTTACGAAAACCTCAATTTCAAAAGTTTTATTATGAGGCGGACCTTCTTCTTTTACAACCCTGTACTCAGGCAAACACATATATTCTCCCTGAGTATATTCCTGAAGTATTGCTTTAAAATTAGATTTTGCAACAGACTGATCAATTATGGAAACTTCGGGTTCAAAAAGAACCACCAAAAAATTATGTAACTGATTAATTTTCCCGTCTATATAAAAAGCCCCTAAAACCGCCTCGAAAGCGCATGCTAAATTAGAGGAACGTTCAGCTCCGCCCATTTTCTTTTCATGGAAACCAAGTTTTAAATATTTTCCCAAATTCAAATTTCTGGCTAATTTTGCCAATATGCTGTCACTTACCAAAATTGATCTTATTTTAGTTAAGTCACCTTCGCTATATTCAGGAAATCTATCGTATAAATACCTGCTTGCAATGAGTTTAAGCACAGCATCGCCGAGAAATTCCAATCTTTCATTATTCAAAAGACTATCAAGCTTATTTTCAAAAGTATAAGAGCTATGTGTCAGAGCCAAATCAAGATAATCATAATCATCAATAGACAGTCCCAGATTTATTGTTAATTTCTTTAATTCTTGCAATCTTTTATCATCAGGCATCTTTTACTTCACACAGTCCTTTATTTAAATCATAGCAGGAAGAACAAGATATTTGAAATAATAAAAACCTGTTACCACTGTAATTATATAGCTGTCTGACCTATCCAGAACACCGCCATGTCCGGGGAAAATATCTCCTGAGTCTTTAACGCCGACATCTCTTTTTATCATTGATTCGGTAAGATCCCCCAGCTGAGCAAATAGAGAAATATAAAATCCTGTTATGATTGAATACAGAACGCCAAGCCCAATAAAATACCCAAAAATAACAGCTATAAGAATTGAAAATAAAGTTCCGCCAACCGAACCTTCAATTGTTTTTTTAGGGCTTATGGCTTTCCATAACGGGCGTTTCCCAAAATATTTTCCTGAAAAAAAAGCTCCTATATCAGTTGCGGCTATAATTAAGAACATCATCAGCACAAACCCGATACCTATAGGGAAACTTTTTCCTAAAACCATAAAACTTGCAACATCCAAATCCCTTATCAACATTATATGAAGTGGAAATATGCCGGCATAAATTATTGCCATTAGGGATATTGAAACATCGTTAACCCGTGCCTGTTCGCCTCTGAATAAAATAATTAAAAAAGCCAGCACCGCTATAAGGCTAAATGCGCCGAATATTAGATCATAATATCCATAAGAAACAAGCAGTAAAAGAAAAAAGACAGAACTTACTATAAACCAAAAAGGCGGATTTAACCCCTTTGCCTGAGCCATAGCCATAAGTTCTCTGGAGCCTACAAAAGTAAAAAACGCAATAAAAAGAGCGAGTATAATTCCGCCAAAAAATAACCCGGATAAAATCCACGCCAAAAGCCCCACCGCGACAAAAATTCTTTTTACACTCAAACTTCCAGCCATAATTACAGATACGCCTTTTTATTTATATTGATAATACTTCTTTTTCTTTTTCAGCAACGATTTTATCTATTTCCTGAGTATATTTATCCGTTAATTTTTGAATTTCATCTTGTTCTTGCTTTACCTGATCTTCGGGTAAATTTTCAGCTTTTTCTAGTTTCTTAAGTGAATCTGTCATTTCTCTTCTGACGTTTCTAATCGCAACTTTGGAATCCTCACCTATTTTTTTAACTTCTTTAGCGAGATTTTTTCTTCTTTCTTCAGTAGGTTGAGGGAAATTAAGCCTAATATTCACGCCATCATTATTTGGTGTAATTCCAAGATCGGATTTAAGAATAGCTTTTTCAATACTCGCAAAAGTTGTTTTGTCAAAAGGAGTAATAACGAGTGTCTGACCGTCTTGAATAGAAACATTTGCCAACTGTCTTACAGGTGTTGGCGCTCCATAATAATCAACGTTTATATTATCTAAAACTAAAGGGTTTGCTCTTCCTGTTCTGATGTTAGAAAATTCCTTCTGTGTGCTGGACACAGATTTTTTCATTTTCTCCTCACCTTTTTGCATAATTTCATCAACAGGCATAGTCTTTTATCCTCCTATTAATGTTCCTTCATCTTCTCCGACAAGTATTTTCTCTATACTGTCATTTGACGCAAAATCAAATACAACAATCGGAATATTATTATTTTTACATAAAGATATAGCGGATGTGTCAATAACTTTTAAATCCTTTTGTATAACATCATCGTATGACATTTTGTCAAATTTTACGGCATCATCATTTTTTCTTGGATCTTTGTTATAAACACCGTCCACCTTGTTTTTCGCCATTAGCATGACTTCCGCGTTAATCTCAGAAGCCCGAAGAGCAGCCGCTGTATCAGTCGTGAAGAACGGATTTCCTGTTCCGCCGGCAAATATTACAACACGACCTTTTTCAAGATGCCTTATTGCTCTGAGTCTTATGTATTGTTCGGCGATCTGGTCCATTTTTATGGCATTAAGAACCCTTGTCTGAACATCATATTGCTTGAGAACCCCTTGCAGCACAAGCGCATTCATTGTGGTTGCGAGCATGCCCACGTAATCAGCCGATGCCTGGTCCATGCCAAGTTTTGTGCTGTTCTGTACGCCGCGAAAAATGTTTCCACCGCCCACTACAATCGCTATTTCCACGCCCATATCCTGAACTTTTTTTATTTGTTTAGCGACTGTATTGATTGTATCAGGATCAATGCCAAAATTTTCCTTATTCATAAGGGCTTCGCCGCTAATTTTCAAGAGGACTCGTTTATATTTCAGTTCTGCCATTATAATTTCACCACTTGAAGTTTGTTTCTTTAAATATATTATAGTTGGTGATTATTTGTTTTCAAATTTTAAATTTACGGGATTACACAGCTAAAAACTCTCACCGTCACCCTGAAACGAGTTCAGGGTCTATCCGACTTTTGGATTATTGCTTAAGTCCTAAACTGTTTCTAAAAAATAATTTGGAATTAAAATTGTATTAA
>CAYZIV010000195.1:0-3752 GCA_964478475.1 uncultured Gammaproteobacteria bacterium
CAACCGTAGAAAATTCGATATTTTTATAATGAGAATTCACCAAAAAAATCAATTGTTTAGCTTTATTGTTTCTTATCCTCCTGTGCAGTTTAAAATCAGAAATTTTTTCTTCATATTCTCTAAAAAGTTTTTCTAAATTTTTATCCCCTTCAAAATCAGGATGAATGGTCAAAATTTTCCTGTTTAAAATAATCTCTATTGTTAAATTTAACAACGCAATAATGTCTTCGGTGCGTATAAATTTATTCTCATCATCATCCTCATCAGCAGCGTTTAACAACCTTGATAAAAACCCTTGAGGTCTTTCAACCCCTTGTTTTGAATCCTTTATTCTTCCCTTAAACCTGTCTTTTAATAATTTTGCAAGTGAAGGAAATTTAGGCTCTATCTGGGCAATAGATTTCTCTAAGGAATTTTCAATATCATTGTACTTATCTAATAATTGCCTGGAAAAACCTTGCCTGCGGTAGAATTCTATCTCCTGAATTGCCTCTGCTAAATTTTTTTGCTTTGTGCACAAATACACAGCATGTTTAATCATGGAAATATCAGAAGCTGAACTGCTCAAAACATACCAGGCAGCCATCATATCTCTTTGTCCCGGAGCTAATTTAAGAATATGATGTTCTTTGCAAAAATAATAATACGCAAGCAATCTGTCAACAACAAAATTTAATTCGTATTTAAACTCTGTAATTTTAGGGTTAATAGAGGCATTTTTAACAGTTTGAAAACCGAGTGCAAATATACCGGCCAAAATAGTATAAAAACCAAAATAAATAATCGTTTTAATCGATGTAAATTCTCCATAACCAATATAAAAAGCAATGTACACCGCTATAAAAGTAACAGGTCCCGCTGTCCACGCGAGATTAACTATATGCCAGTACCATTGTTCATTTTTTATTTCACGCTTTATATTGCTTATTAACTTGTCTAAATTATTATTTTTCATCTTAAATTTAAAATATTTCCCTGATTTATTATAATATAAGCTCACTAAATAAATATATTTATAAGTTTTCAGTCATTAACTCAATATTTTTAAGAAAATTATTTTTTACGAATACAGATAATATGACTTAATATTTACCAAAAATCATGATTATGATATATAAAACATCATATATTTGATAATAGTTTAAATATTGAATAAGAGGTGAAGGGATATGGAAAAAGTAAGGAGTTTTCTGGACAGGAGCAAAGATTTCGAAGAAGCTCATTGCACCTGCAAAGAACTTATGGCTGATCAAATAAACCAAATCGGGGAATATACCTGTAAATGGTTATTAATAGCGATTTCCGCAAATTTTTTATTTATGATTCTTGGCTTTGTTTACTTTCACTTTGAAATTATAGCTCTTAGAAAAAAAGTAGACTACAGATATTTCTTAATGGTAGAGACCCTGGAAGACATTCATTACGTAAAACTTGAAAACGGAAAAGTAATTCGAAATTATTCAAAATAATTTTATTCTATTTCCGCATCAACTCTGGTTTCCATATAATCTTCAAATTTTGTATCTTTTTTTTCAATTTTTTCGAACACAAATGCTGTTAACATTCCTGTAAAGGCGTTCATAATAGCACTTAACCCTGCTGTAAATAAAACAATCATCAAAACAGCTAGCATATCATAAGATATAATTGTTAGAGAATATCCTGCATTAAAGACCCCATCAGGAGTTTTAAACAAAAGATTAATCAAAGAAATTAACGGAATATAAACAACGGAAGTAGTTATAAGAGAGCTAAATCCTGCCAGCGCGCCTATAAAGCAGCCATCTTGCAAAGAGAGCAGCCCTACCATGTTTGCTTTTTTAAGGACAGTAACAACAATAATTCCTGCCAGAAGAAAAATAAGAAAAAACATAAATGGAGCCAAAAAGGGTATCAGCAGAGAAATACCGAAAATGATTCCGGATACTCCTCCTAAAATAAGCGAAGGGCGAATAAATTTTTCCATTAATCCCACCTTTTTTTAGTAATTATTTATAGTGTAAGTATACCAATATTATTAAGCAGATCAAATCATTTTACATATTTATGAAACATTTGCCTTATAATAATTGACGTCTTAAGGTATTTAAGTCATCATTTACAAAATATCATTTTTTTGAAGGTTTATATCTTTTATTAAAAACAAAAATAATATGTAATATGAAGAAAAAATTTTATTTAATAAATTTAATTTCAATTTTAATTTTTTCATGTGGATATAAATTTCCTGACCAATTGCCGGAATGGAAAGATATAAATTCTTATTCACCGGAAAAACTTGAGTTTCAAAAGACTTCTCTAAAGGAATACCGGAAATTTGCGCCTGATTCAGAAATTTTTGATATTGATAACGATATAAAAATAATCAATATAATTCTTGATGAGCAAGATGTTTTCAATGAAGTGAATGTGGGATTCAAGGATGAAATTTTAGACTGGATTGAATTCAGCTTAAACAAAGAAATCAAAATAAACGAATTTGTATCTATATATGGGTTTCCCCGATTTATTGACAAAAACTACAGCGACATTTTCAATTATTACAACTATGAAACCTTTAATATAGCGGTAGATAAGAACAATATTTTTGCTAAAAGCATTTCCATATTTGACACAGCAGAGCCAACTCAAAAAAAACAGGCACAAAATAAAGGAGAAGCAGCGGAAAGCAAAAGTTTTTTCCAGGTTTTTCCCGGATTAAAACCCGGATTAGTAACGGAAGAAGAATTCATTAAAGAATTTCCGGATTTACTTCCGTATATGGAAGGTGAATTTGATGTAAATTCCTGCTACACCTTTATAGAAGAATTAGGAGAAGCAAAACAACAATACCAAAAAGCGATTCTTAAGTTTGAAAATGGTCTTTTAAGCTGGATAAATCTTATACCGGTAAATTCTGAATTAGAAAAGCTTTTAAAGAAAACCGGGAAATCGTATAAAACAGAAAAGCTTGATGAAAATTATGATTTTTATGTTTTCGACAATTTTGTATTAGTAGTGAACAGAGCTCAAAAGAAAGTAAACAGCATAGGCGTTTTCAACTATGATAAATCGCTTTAATGCGGATGATTTCAAATAAACAGCTTTTTAAAAAGTTGCCAAATTTCATCTAAAACATCTAAAATAATTAATTAAAAACCGAGACGGGATGAGGTTCAAATAATAAAATGAAAAAATTTATAATACTAAGCACAGCAGCTCTAATAATAATTTTTCAAACATTCATGCTCTCCGAACAGTGTGAGGCAGCCAAAAAAACAGCTAACAACCCCGAGGAAGAAATTAAAAAGATAGA
The DNA here is from genome assembly GCA_964478475.1 of uncultured Gammaproteobacteria bacterium. Taxonomy (GTDB): domain Bacteria; phylum Cyanobacteriota; class Vampirovibrionia; order Gastranaerophilales; family UBA9971; genus CAYZIV01. The sequence continues at coordinate 3,296 of CAYZIV010000195.1, forward strand.
ACAAGACGTGGAAGATCTGACAAAAAAAATCTATTCATCGTCACTTTTTTCAGCAGATGACATTAATAAACTTATTGAGATAAAGACATATTTGAACTCAATTGCAGATACGAACCTACGAAACCCTTCATATCCAAAGCTTTTTTTCGAAGCAGCTTTTTTATTAAACGAGAGGGAGTTCAAACAAGACGCCATTCAATATTATAAAATTGTGACAGAAAATTTTCCTGAAACATTGTACTCTAAAAGGGCATCAGATGAACTGCAAAGCCTGGGGATAGGGATACGAAAAGAAGAGGAAGACGAAGAATATTAACAAAAAACGATCCCGAACCTTTTAAACGCGCACCCGGCGTGCCCAGCTAGGTTCAGGATCTTACATACAATTTGCCATATCAAATGACTTAAAACATCCCTCTTAAGCATTGAATTTAAAGTTTTTCTTAAATCTATTTAA
>CAYZIV010000196.1:0-3742 GCA_964478475.1 uncultured Gammaproteobacteria bacterium
GATACTAAAGCTCACCTGTTTGAAATAGAAAAAAAATTTTTAATAGATTTTATATAATTAGTATTAATTTATATAAATTTAAGTTATTCCTTAGAAATTTAGTTTATCCTATTAAACATATCATACTCAAAAAATAGGTTTTTATCAGATGAAAAAAATTTTTGTAACATTTGTATTATTGATCTTTTTTATGAACTTTAATCTCCCGTGTCTTGGAAAAACACAGCTTAATTATTATCGTTTATATGAAAAGATGCCCGTTCTTGATTTTATGTATGAAACAGGCTATGACCCTGATGAATCAGAAGATTATGAAGATTATATTATTTCTCCGTATGTTTTAATAAGGCTTCCGGTTAAATTAATGAATCAAAAAACGGTCTTAAGCCCGGGTTATTATCTGGTAAAACCGGAGAAAAAGTTTGGGTATAATTTTGTAATTTTTAAGCAAAAAGGGAAGGTAGTCGGTCTTGTGCCGATTTATAAGGAATACCGCACAAATCCGTTAATGGTCTTTCCTGAACCTTCTAAGCCCAAACATAAATGGTATATTAAACCTTTTGTGAAAGTGAAAGAGTTCATTCAATGGCCATTTAAAAAGTTGTTAGAGCGAAGAAAACCTCTAAAGCCGCCTAGAGCAAAAGTTGAGTTTGAATTAATCGATAATAATCAATATTATGATATGAGTCTTTATATAGAAGATAGATTGTATAAAATGTTATTTAAATTAAAAAAATAGAGAGCTAAAAGAATAATTTATATCATTCCTGATCTTCTTCTTCTTCTTTTGAAAATTCATTTTCTGTGTTTTTGGAATATTTTTTTAAATCAAGAATTTTCTCCAGAGCCCTTGTGTCCCCTTTTAATTTAAAATATTCAGAAAATTTGGAAGTGGTCTTTATAATAAAAGATCTGCCGTTTTTATCTTTTTTTCTCGTGATGAGCCCTTTTTCCAGAAGATCTGCTATATGATCGTAAGCTGTAGCTCCTCTTATTTCCTTGAGTTTAGTTTGTCTTATGGGTTCTTTTAAAGCAATTACTGATAAAGTTCGCAACACCCCAGGCTTAAGCTCTACAGGCACAAGCTTTTCAACAATATCTCGATATTCTTCCCTTACTTGAATTATGTATCCGTTTTCATCGTCAATTTCTAATGCGCCTTCCCGGGAAGAGTATTCTCCTATAAGTTCTAAAAGTTTAAATTCAATTTCTGTGGGATCTTCTTTGAGAATCTCTGCGATCTCTTCTACTGTTGCTGCTTTTCCAATTACAAAAAGCACTGTTTCAACTCTGTTTTTTAATGTCATATTTAATTTTTCCTTATGTATCAACAGTATTGCTTTTTTCTTGAACTACATATAAATCAGAATAAAATTCTTCCTGAACAAGGTCTATTCGGCTTGTTGCTGATAAAAATAATAGAGCTATATATATAGAAATCTTGTCCATTCCAATGCTGTGAAGTTCTGATAATTCTATTTTTTCATCTGTTTCAAATAATTTTTCAAGACATCGTTGAAGTTTTGATATACTGTTTTCAATATATTCATCATGCGCCATATTTACAATGTCTTCTGCAGTGAAGTTTTCGTAAGAACGTATTTTTCTGGCTGCTTTTTGTTGTTTATTTTTTATAGAAAGGTTTTTGTCTATTTTTTCATAAAATTTAAGTTGTTTTATGAGATCTTCAAGTGTTACAACCCGTTCTTTATTAAGTCTAACACTGGTTCTTCTTTGTAAAACTTCATCCAGTGATGTTACGTTGCTGTAATTTATATTTTCAATTTCTTGTTCAAATTCATCTGTTTCTTCTAAAAATTCAACATCTTCAGGGATTTCTTCAAAGAGGCTTATTCCCTCTAGGACATCTGATTTTAATCTTAATAATAATGCCGCAAAAAATAAGGCTCTTCCCGTAAGTTTTAGGTTATTTGACTTTATTTCGACCAGTTGTTGTAAGTATTTGGCGGTAACATCAGCTATATCAATATTCCATGGATCAATTTTGCCGCTTTTTGCCATATCTACAAGAATTTCTATGCCATCTACAGCTTTATTCTCAATGTTTGTTTCTTTGACCTGTATCTTTTCAATATTTTTTTCCAGATCAGATTTTAGATTATCGTGTTTTTGTAAAACATTTCTATCCATGTAATCTTACACCTGTAACCTTTGTAATACCGTTATTTTTTTGTGTTACCCCTATTGTTCTGTCTGCTGCTTCAATCATTGGTTTTCTTAATGATACAACAATAAACTGTGTATTAGAAGAATGATTTTTTATCATTTGAGCTAATTTTTCAGAATTTATTCCGTCAAGATGCATATCTACTTCATCAAAAGCGTAAAATGGCGCCGGCATATACCGTTGTATCGCAAAAACAAATGCGAGAGCCGTTAATGACTTCTCTCCCCCGCTCATTGATTCAAGACGTTGTTTGGTCTTTCCTCTAGGCTGTGCTTCGACTGTAAGTCCTCCTGTAAGTGGATTAATTTCGTTTTCTAAAACTATTCTGGCTTCTCCATCAGATAGTTGGTTAAATATTTCTTTGAAGTTTCTGTTTATTTGATCGTACGTTTCTCTGAAGGATTTAATTTTCATCTCTTCATAACTGTTCATTTTTTCTACAATTTGATTTTTTTCATTTTTAAGTGTATTTATTTTATTTTCCAGTTCTTCTTTTCTGTCTTTAACTTGTTCGTATTCTGTTAAAGCCTTCATATTTACAGGCTCCATTTCGACCATTCTTTTTTCCAGGCGCGCAATATTTTTATTAACTTCATCAAGAGAAACTTCAGCAGGTTTTAGTTGGGCTATTTCATATCCTTGCTGAATAAGTTCATTTCTTATTTCTTCCAGTTCGGGCTCTTGCTCTTTTCTTCTTGCTTTAAACGCTTCTATTTGTTCTATTAGTCTTTCAATTTTTGTCTCAAAAGCATTTTTGCTTTTTTCAAGATCTAAAACTTCAGTATTTAGTGAATCCCTTTCTGATTGGAATTCAACCAGCTCTGTTCCAATTTTATCAATTTGTTTTTGAAGTTCTTTTATTTTTTCTTCAGTTTGATTTATTTCAACAATAAAATTTTCTTTTTCTTTTGTTAAATCTATGTTTTCCTGGTTTAATCGTTGAATAGTTTCATTATGAATATTTATTGAGTTTTCATTGAACTCAATTTCCATTTTTATAGCTTTTATATCATTGGAATAGCCTGCAAGTTGCGATTCGTATTTTTTGATTTGTTCTTCAACATTGTGTGTAAGGTCATTCAATTTCGCAAGATCGTCTTCAGGAAGTGATTTTTCAATGATTTCCATTTCTTTTGACAGCGCTGATATTTCTTCTGCGATGCTTTCCAGCTCTTGATTCTTTTTCTCAAGCAGCTTTGTTGTATTTTCAAGTTCAGGAGCTTTTGTGTTTATTATTTCCTGGCTTTTTAAAATTTTGTATTCCGCTTCTTTAAGCGTTTTGTCAAAGTTTTCCAGCTCAAACTTTTTCCTGTTAAATTCAGTTAAAACCTCTGAGTAATCACATCTTGCTTCATCGAGTTTTCTTTCAGTCTCTTTTTTATTAGAGTCTAGGCTTAACGCTTTATCCTGAAGCTTTTGAAATCTTTCTTTTAGAGTATTGAGTTCCTGGTCCTGGGATTGTGCAAATTTTATTCCTGATCTGCTTTTTGCTCCTCCTGTCATAGCACCTGATTTTTCAACCAAGCTTCCGTCAAGTGTTACCATACGGTATTT
>CAYZIV010000197.1:0-3728 GCA_964478475.1 uncultured Gammaproteobacteria bacterium
AAAACCGGAGAGGAATATGAACGCAATAAAAATTGGATCAGCAGTGTTTTTACCCGATAGAGAAAACGCAGGTTATTATGGAAACATTACTAAAGCTGATTATATACATAATCATGGTGATGGCACGGCTTCTTTCTATAACAGTGAATTTGGATCAATTAATGTAGACATAGAAGATATCAAAAAACTTGATACAAAGGCATGATTAACCCGAATTAAGGGTTGATTAAAAAAAACAGTAATAACTTGTTGGAATTTTCATCAAAATCCCAGTATGTTTGACTAGAAAAATTTTTATGATAAATTTAGTAATAATACCGTAGACAGCAGGTTATACAGCACAGAATAAGGTTAATTAACTAATCATATTCTGTAAATTATAAAAGTAGAAATACGGCCAGCCGAGGTAATATAAGAAAAATACATTTTGATTTTTTATATTACGATTGAAAAGTGTTCTGCGGAAAAACAGAATACTTTTTTTATTGGAAAATCCGAAAATTCAAAAAATAAATGGAGGATAAATAAATTGGCAACAAAAGCTTTTAAACAAGAAAAAGTAAAGGCAATTAATGAACTTATGTCAAAAGCAAAAGTTGCGATAGTGAGTGACTACAAAGGTTTATCCGTAAAAGAAATTACGGAATTAAGAAGAAACCTTCAACAAGAAAAGGGCGATTTTACAGTTATGAAAAATACCCTTACAAAAATAGCCATAAAAGGTACAGATTTCGAGAAACTGGAAGAATTTATGGTAGGTTCATCAGCTATTGCTTTTGGTTTTGAAGATCAAGTGTCACCCGCGAAGGTGCTTACAAAGTTCATTAAGGAAAAAAAGAAAACCTCAATTAAAGGCGCGGTCCTTGATGGGCAAGTTTTAACCGCATCACAAGTAAAAGAATTGTCTGAAATGCCAAGCAAAGATGAATTATACGCAAAAATACTCGGTAGCATAAATTCACCGGCATCAGGCATTGTAAACACAGTCAGCGGAGTTTCAAGAGCGCTTGTGACAGCAATGGACGCCGTTAGAAAACAAAAAGAAGCACAAGGTTAATTAAGCGAAAACAGAGTTAATAAAGATAAAAGGAGAAAAAAATGTCAGCAGTAGCAGAAATTTTAGAAAAAATTGAAGGATTAACATTACTCGAAGCAGCAGACTTAGTAAAACAAATGGAAGAAAAATTCGGAGTATCAGCAGCAGCGCCAGTGGCAGTTGCAGCAGCACCTGGAGCTGTAGCAGCAGCTGGTGGAGCAGAAGAAGAGGAAGCAGCAGAAGTTAACGTTATTCTCGATAGTTGCGGATCAAATAAAATTAACGTTCTTAAAGAAGTCCGCGCTATAACAGGTCTTGGTCTTAAAGAAGCAAAAGAGCTTGTTGATAATGCTCCAAAGGCTATTAAAGAAGGAATTAAAAAAGAAGAAGCTGAAGAAATCAAATCAAAACTCGAAGAAACTGGAGCAACAGTTTCAATCAAATAAAATAATGCTTATTACCCCGGAAAAAGCAGTAATTTAAACTGGTAAGAACTTTTAAAGAGCATTTTTTTCGGAGTGAAAAATTTTGATAAAATATTTTTCTAAGAGGTATTAGTTATATTATATTTGATAAAAAAAGGTAAAGATTTGTAAATATTTTTAGTCAAGAACTTGAAACTTATGTTACTCAAGTTCTTGACTGTGCTATTTTTTTACTAAACTATGCTGTTAATAAAATTAGCATTTTTTATTTAGGATAAAATCTATATTTATAATAAAATTCATTTAGAAGGTTAATAAGTACTTTCTTTATTAAAAAAATTGAGATCACCATCTATTATATGCGAGGTAAATAATGGTTAAACAATATAACGGACGTGTTATTCCAGGGAATTTAAAATCATCAGGACTTGACCAGATGCCTGATTTGGCTGAAATCCAAAAAAACTCATTTGAATGGTTTTTGAAAGAAGGCTTAAAAGAAGAGCTTCTTTCTTTTTCACCTGTAAAAGATTATACAGGCAGATTAGAGTTGCATTTTTTGCCAAATTACAGATTTGACGACCCTAAATACACAATAGAAGAAGCAAGATTGCATGATGCGAGCTATACCAAGAAGCTTTATATTATGATGAGGCTGGTTAATCGTGATACAGGGGAAATAAAAGAGCAGGAAGTGTACATTGGCGATATTCCAATGATGACAGAACGCGGAACTTTTATAATTAACGGAGCTGAGAGAGTTATAGTCAGCCAAATAGTAAGATCACCCGGTATATACTATAAAAGAGATTATGCAACTACAGGAAAACGTATTTATAATGCAACTTTAATTCCTAACAGAGGAGCATGGTTAAAGATAGAAACCGATGTTAATGATGTAGTGCATGTAAAAATCGATAAAAACAGAAAGATTTTGGCAACAACCTTCTTGAAAGCGTTGGGCATAGGCGTTTCTGAAATGGAATCAATGTTCAGGCACAGCGATTTCTTAAAGAAAACACTTGATAAAGATACAACAGCGGCTTCAGATGAAGCGTTAATAGAAGTATATAAAAAGCTAAGGCCTGGTGATCCGGCGAGTTCAGCAGGCGGAAAGTCAATCATAGACAGCAGGTTCTTTGATGAAAAAAGATATGACTTAGGCAGGGTCGGGCGTTATAAATTAAATAAAAAGCTAGGGTTAAACCTGCCTGAAACAAGAAGAACATTAACAGTTCAGGATATTGTCGCATCAATTGAATATCTGATAAACCTTACATTTGATGAAGGAATAGTCGATGATATTGATCATTTAGGAAACAGACGTATTAGGTCTATCGGAGAGCTGCTTCAGAATCAGTTCAGAGTCGGTCTTACAAGGCTGGAGAGAATTGTAAGAGAGAGAATGACTCTTCAGGATTCAGATACGCTTACTCCGGTAAACTTGCTTAACACAAAGCCTTTGATTGCAGCGATAAAAGAATTTTTTGGTTCATCACAGCTTTCACAGTTTATGGATCAGACAAATCCCCTCGCAGAATTAACTCACAAAAGAAGATTATCAGCATTAGGACCTGGAGGTCTTGCCAGAGAACGAGCAGGTTTTGCCGTAAGAGACATTCACCCTACGCATTACGGAAGAATTTGTCCGGTAGAAACTCCTGAAGGACCGAATGCAGGTCTTATAGGAAGTTTAAGTACATTTGCCAAGGTAAATGAGTATGGATTCATTGAAACACCGTATTATGCAGTTAAAGACGGTTATGTTACAGATGAAATACATTATCTGAGCGCAGATGAAGAAGATGAGTACAGGGTTGCCCCTGGTGATTTGCCGCTTACAGAAGACGGTAGAATCGCTGAGGGTTTAGTCCCTGTTAGATATAGAAGTGAATTTACTCTTGGTGATTCTGATAAGGTTGATTTTATCGGTGTATCACCAATTCAGATCATTTCAGTCGGAACATCATTGATTCCTTTCATTGAACATGACGACGCAAACCGTGCTCTTATGGGTTCAAACATGCAACGTCAGGCTGTTCCACTTATGAAGACAGAAAGACCTGTTGTAGGAACAGGTTTGGAAAGAAGAACCGCAAGCGACTCAGGAATGGTAATTCTTGCAGAGCAGGATGGTGAAGTTGTTGGAGTTTCCGGCAATGAAGTTAAAATCAGGGATAATGCCGGAAAAGTTCATAAATATCCGTTAATGAAATTTGTCAGAAGTAACCAGGACACCTCATTGAACCAAAAACCGCTTGTTGAAT
>CAYZIV010000198.1:0-3707 GCA_964478475.1 uncultured Gammaproteobacteria bacterium
GTAAGCAAAAAAACAGATTATGTCGTAGTGGGGGAAGACCCTGGATCTAAATATGATAAAGCTGTAAAATTAAATGTCACAATATTAGAAGAAAATGATTTTAAAAATTTAACATTCAGCTAAATTTTTCACTCAAAACATAGGATAATATTATTTATGAATAAAAACCTTAAAATATTTCAACTTCACGGATTATCGGGATTATTGCTTCTCGGCTTTATTATAGTAGGGCTGTTTTGCGGATTTATCCTTTTTCCGGTCTGGGTAATAATGATCGGATGGAATGAAATAGCAGCAAACATTTTTAGCGGCCCTGTTATAAATTATTATCAAGCTTCACTATTATGGATATTTCTTGCTTTATGCTCTTACTTGATACTCAGAAACAGCATTTCGATAAAAATTTGCAAAACCGATGATACAGATGATGAAGAAGAAATAAATAAAATATTACAAGAAAAAAAATATGAAACAAACTTGGAAGATAATAATAATGAAAATTAATATCTGTTAATGAGGAGAGATTATAATGATGAATACGCCAAAAGTATGCCCCATTTTAAGTTCCGGCAATGAAAAACCCAACATGTGTCTTGAAGAAGACTGCGCTTTGTATTTAAAAAGTTATAAAGCTTGCAGTATTTACGTAATAGCTTATGATTCAGCTCTTGACATTAAAAAGAAACAACAATAATTTTAAAAAAATAAAACCTCTACCAGCTATTTACTAAAAAATATATTTTGCATTAAAAAGTATATAAATTTATAACAAATGTTATTTTTTTGTTAAAATTATTATAACGTTTATTTTAATATTTAATTTTATTTAATAATCAGGGGTTTTAATATTGAGCAACGCAAGAAGATGGTATGAAGTCAATGAAAAACTTAGTATATTAATGTCACATTTGGAAAAAGCTTCTTACCAAAAACAACGTTTTATTGCTGAAAAACTAATTAAAATACTAAATTCTAAAAATATTGTCGTTAAAGACGTTCCTAATGAATATATAAGAAACCTAAGAAGAAGATGGTATGACAATGATGAAATAGTATGTCTTGGAATAGAGCATTTAAAAAAAGCGCCTTTGGAATTACAAATAAATTTAGCGGAAAAACTTTTATCAAATATGAGCAAAATTGACAATGCCATCCATAAAAAAGAGCAGCAGAATAAAGAATAATAATGATAAGACTAAATTAATCAAATAAACAAAAAAGAAGCTCTTAAGAGCTTCTTTTTTGTTTATCTTCCAATTATATAATTTACACGTACAGTTCACCGGGTGATTTAATATTTTTTATACCTTGAAATGCTCTCATTCCCGGATATTTTGCAGCACTAGCGAGTTCCTGTTCAATTCTGATAAGTTGGTTATATTTTGCTATACGGTCACTTCTTGAAGCTGAACCGGTTTTTATCTGTCCGGCATTGGTAGCAACAGCAATATCAGCAATTGTTGAATCTTCAGTTTCACCTGATCTATGACTAATTATAGCTGTATACCCGGCCTGATGCGCAAGGTTGATAGCTGCCAGTGTTTCGCTGAGTGTTCCGATTTGGTTTACCTTAATGAGAATGCTGTTTGCAATGTTGTTCATAATCCCCTCAGCAAGTTTTTTAGTGTTTGTAACAAAGAGGTCATCGCCAACTAACTGAACATCGCTGCCAATTTCTTGAGTAAGAATTTTCCAGCCTTCCCAATCATTTTCATCCATTCCATCTTCAATTGAAATAATCGGGTATTTATTGACAAAATCTTTCAAGAAATCAGCCATTTGACCTTTATCAAAAGATTTTCCTTCTCCTTCGAGGTTATATTTGCCGTCGTTATAGAATTCTGAACTTGCAACATCGAGGGCTAATTTAATATCGTCTGTCGTATAACCGGCTTTATCAATTGCGGTAAGGATGACCTCTATAGCTTCTTCGTTGGAAGAAAGGTTAGGAGCGAAGCCGCCTTCGTCGCCGACGGAAGTAGCGTATCCTTTACCTTTTAAGACTGATTTAAGCGAATGGAAAGTTTCAGCGCCCATTCTAAGAGCATCTGCAAAATTGCAGGCGCCGACAGGCACAATCATGAATTCCTGAATATCCACGTTATTATCAGCGTGAGCGCCGCCGTTAATGATATTCATCATAGGAACAGGAAGAGTTGTCGCATTAACTCCGCCTATATATCTGTATAAAGGCAATTCAAAAGTTGCTGCTGCTGCTTTAGCGCAAGCAAGGCTCACTCCCAATATTGCATTTGCGCCTAATTTACTTTTATTTTCAGTTCCATCGAGCTCAATCATTGCCCTGTCGATTTCCTGCTGATTGCTTGCATCATGATCCATTAATTCTTTAGCTATAATTTCATTTACATTATCAACAGCCTGAAGAACCCCTTTGCCGCAGTATCTTGATTGATCTTCATCTCTTAATTCAACTGCTTCATATTCTCCTGTGCTAGCTCCTGAAGGAACTGCCGCTCTTCCCATTTCGCCGCTTGACAGGATAACATCAACCTCAACTGTAGGATTTCCTCTTGAATCCAAAATTTGTCTTCCCTGAATGTGCTCAATAAAAGTTGTCATTGTTTTCTCCTTAATTTCAATATTTCCTTGGTTATTTATGATTCTTTTTTATGTGTTTCCTTGATTATTTTATATAAATCTTTTGCCTCCTGGACGGAGATATTGCCTGCTGGGACTTTCACTATTTCAACAATAACGGTTTTGTTATAATATTCCAATCTTATTTTATCGCCTTCATTAACAGTATTTGCGGGTTTTGCCGTTTTATCATTAATAAATATTCTACCTTGAGAAATAATTTCATTTGCAACTGTTCTTCTTTTAATTAACCTTGATACTTTTAAATATTTATCTAATCTCATATAAATTATCCAAGTCTGTATCTAAAATTAGTTTTTTGTCTTCAATAAAAATTTTATTAAAATTCAAAAACGTAATCTTTAGAGAATTGGGTCTTTTGACTAAATTCTTTTTTAATTTACAACAAAAAAAAAGTAATTACTATATCTCAATTCAACCCCAAGATCTAGAACTCGAGAAAGATGATTAACAGGCAAAAAAAATGAATAATACCATAAGAACAGCACAGGAAAGGAAACTATCAGAGAATGGCCAAGCTATTAGAAAAAGAATTTACGTCCAATAAAGAAACTAAAAAGAATAATGCTTTTTTTAAATCAAATTATATGAATAAAATTTTTCTCTATTACGGTTATAAGAAAAGTTTTAAAGCTTAACTTAGTCAAGATAGTTTAAAAAGGAGCAAACTATGGATTTTTTCAATGCGCCTATAAACAGAGAAGAACAGATGAATAAAATAATTGAAGATACTGATGAAATCATAAAAAGTTTCAAGGAAATATCAGAGATGATGGTTGAGAGATTTGATTATTCCGAAGAGTCTATGACTAATTTAGGGAGAAAGTTGATAAATTACCGTGAGGAACATAAGGATCCCGGCTCAAATCTTGGCAATGATCAAGTAAATTTCATTTAATTAAAGCCATCACACTGAATTCCCCGCCCGTCATATTGAACCTTCTCGCCCGTCACCTTGAACTCCACCCCGTCACCCTGAACTCGTTTCAGGGTCTCACCAACGAAGTATATAAGCAGATCACGCACATTTTTGAGATTCCGAAACAAGTTCGGAATGACGAAAACACAAGTTCAACAAGACAAAAGCA
>CAYZIV010000199.1:0-3694 GCA_964478475.1 uncultured Gammaproteobacteria bacterium
TTACTTTCTCTTCCAGCCAGCTTAAAGGGTTCTTGAATAAGTTTTACTTCTCTAACACCATCAATAGAAGCCAGGGATGCAGGATCAACCAGCCTTTTATCACCTATAGCAGCCAATACCGTCATAATTTCACCACGGTTAAAAACTATTTTAAAACCGAGATTTTCCAGCTTATTTGCCGCTTTTTGTATCTGGTCTTCGCTTGCGCCGGGTTCCATTATAATAATCATGAATCATATCCCTTATTTTCACTTACTTTAAAATAAGTTTACCACAAGGTCTTTTATGTTAAAATTTTTTAAAACCAATACTCAAGCAGGATAGAAAAATGAGTGAAGAAACAATCCAAAACAAATTTTATTTCAAAACAGCGAGCGAAATAAAGAAAGCTCTGCTTTCCGGGGATATTTCCGCAAAAGAAATTATTGATGAAACCTATAAAAGAATTGATAACGTTGATGATAAACTCAACGCGTTCATATCGTTGACAAAAGAATCTGCATATAAAACAGCAGAAGAAGTGGACAAAAAAATAAAAATAAAGGAAGATTTACCGCCATTGGCCGGGATTCCCATATCAATAAAAGATAATATTTGTATGGAACAAACCAAAACCACTGCTGCCAGCAAGATTTTAGAGAATTTTATTTCTCCATATAATGCGACAGTAGTAGATAAACTCAGAAAAAATCTTATTCCAATAGTAGGCAAGACTAATTTAGACAGTTTTGCAATGGGAAGCTCAACAGAAACAGGTTTTTTCGGTCCAACACAAAACCCGTGGGATATTAAAAAAGTTCCCGGAGGAAGCTCTGGAGGCTCAGCAGCAGCGGTATCGGCCGGGGAAAGCGTTATTGCGTTAGGATCCGACACCGGAGGAAGTGTAAGAATGCCTGCCAGTTTTTGCGGTGTTGTCGGCATGAAACCAACTTACGGAATGGTTTCAAGATACGGATTAATTGCTTTTGCCAGTAGTCTTGACCAAATCGGTCCATTTGCAAGATGTGTTGAAGATGCAGCCCTTATTTTACAGGCAATTAGCGGCCATGACCCTAAGGATTCCACCTCTATCAACCTGGAAGTACCGGATTATACCGCCAAAATAAAAGAAGATATCAAAGGATTGAGAGTCGGAGTTATCTCAGAAATGATGGGAGAAGGGATAAATCAGGAAGTGAAAAACTCAATAAATGCTTCCATAAAAGCTTTTGAGGGATTAGGGGCTAAAATAGAAGAAATTTCTATTCCCCATGTTAAATACGCTGTTTCTTGCTACTATATAATTGCTATGGCAGAAGCAAGCTCTAATCTGGCTCGTTTTGACGGTGTTAAATATGGTTACAGAACTCCTGAAGCTGATAACTTATTGGATATGTACTGCAAGACAAGGGCAGAAGGCTTTGGGGAAGAAGTAAAAAGAAGAATTATGCTTGGAACATACTCTCTAAGTTCCGGTTATTATGATGCATACTATAAAAAAGCCCAGCAAATAAGAAGTTTAATTAAAAAAGATTTCGATAAAGCATTTGAAGAAATTGATATACTGATTTCACCGACATGCCCGACAACTGCTTTTGAACAAGGCACAAAAACCGACGATCCTTTGAGCATGTACCTTATGGACATTTGCACACTCATGGTTAATCTCTCCGGATTACCGGGAATAAATATTCCCTGCGGGTTTGATTCAAACGGACTTCCAATAGGCTTGCAGCTTATAGGACCGGCTTTATCAGAAGAACTTTTATTAAAAGCCGCTTATAATTTTGAAAGCATAACAAATTTCCATGAAAAACACCCTGAATTATAATTTATCAGGAATTTAATCAAATTATTCCTCTTTAGTGTATAGAATCGCAAGAAGCTCTACCGGGCTAATTAAAGATTTACTTGAATTTCTGTTTACCAAACCTTGAGCAATACCGATTTTACAGGCAGAACAACTTGTAGAAACGATATCAGCTTCAGTATTAACAATATTTTCCGCTTTTTTTGCAGAAATAGCAGAAGAAAGTTCCGGTTTAACAACACAAAAAGTTCCTGCCGCTCCGCAGCATTTATCAGCATCATTGAGTTCTACATACTTTAAACCCGGTATTTTTTTTAGCAAATTCCGCGGTTCTTGCGTTACATGCTGAAACCTCGCTAAATGACAGGGATCATGATACGTCACTACTCCATCCAGACTGACATTTTCAGGAATATAAACACCTGTATCACTTAAAAATTTATATATATTTACTGATTTTTTGGCTAAAATTTCAGCTTTTTCCCTCAGTTCACCTTCAAAAATTTCAGGATAAAAATCCCATGCCGAGCCGCATGAAGCGCAATCTGTGAGCAAAACATCCACATCATCAGGAATAAGCCTGATATTTTTTTCGGCAAGGTTCTTAAATGTATTAAAATCACCGGAACTACGTGAAGAAATTCCGCAACATGAAAAATTTTTTGGAATTTCTACTTCAAACCCATTTTTTTCAAGGATCATTTTTACGGCATTTTTCGCTGACGGATTCAAATAATTATTTATACAACCGGGGAAATAAACTATTTTAAGCTTTGACCTGTTTTGTACAGCAGAAAAATTCTTATATTGCACATTTTCCTCTAATTGATTGTTAAAAATAGATATTATCTTGCCCAAACCACCTAAAAAACCTGATAAATAATTTATAATATTCATCAAACCAGTTTTTTTATATAAATTAATGCATATTTTAAGGAAATTTAGCCTTAAATTTGATTTAAACATCCATATAATAAATTTTTTTCGATAATCGATCCCGTTAATCCTGTTATTTTCAAAACGAGCAGCAGTTATAATTTCTTCAGCTGATATTCCTGAGGGGCAAAAATCGTAACATAACCTGCAACCTAAACATAAATCCAGATATTCTGAGGTTTTTTTAGTAAATTTTAGTTTATTATTAAGTATTCCAGATAATAAAGTGAATTTTCCTCTTGAAACTGCTGTTTCCAATCCGGTTTCTAAAAAAATCGGGCATACAGCTTGGCAAAATCCGCACTTTGAGCATTTATAAATATCTTCTGAATAGTCTTTTAGCGTTTTCATAGCTTTTATTTCTTAAATAACTTTACCCGGATTGAGTATCGAATTGGGATCAAATATCTGCTTTACAGATCTCATAAGCTGCATATTCTTACTGCCCACTGCTTTTTCCATAAACTGCATTTTGGAAACCCCTATCCCATGTTCACCAGACAGAGTTCCGCCCAATGCTAAAGCTGAGTCAAAGAGCTCTTCCACGGCTTTTTCAAATCTTTGAGCTTCGTCTTCATCCCTCAGGTCCAGCGAAAAATTCGGATGAATATTTCCATCGCCTATATGTCCCATTATACAGACTGTTAAACTGTATTTATCGGCAATGCGTCTGATTTCTCGCATCATATCAGGTATCTTATCCCTTGGAACAACAGCATCTTCTGTCAAAACATTTGGCCTAAGCCTTGCTACCGAACCGAAAGCAGATCTCCTGGCAAACCACAATTCTTCTGCTTCATGCTCATTTTGAGAAGCTCTAATATTTTTCGCCCCTAATTTTTGACATATATCAATAATTTGTTCAGTTTGAACATCAACTGACTCTTTAAAGCCGTCAACTTCAAGGATTAATACCGCATCCATATCAGTTGGCAAGCCTGTTTTATGAAACTTTTCTATTGTTTCCAT
>CAYZIV010000200.1:0-3683 GCA_964478475.1 uncultured Gammaproteobacteria bacterium
TGATACGACAATTAAAACAATCCACGAATGGCATTTAAATAACAATTGGGCTGGATGTGGGTATCATTTTGTAATTCATTCAAACGGTGAAGTTTATCAAGGTAGACCGATAACCGCACAAGGAGCGCATTGTTTAAACAAAAACCAGTCAGCTATCGGTATATGTTTATGCGGTAATTTCGAGATCGACCAACCAACAAAAGAGCAGTTAAAGAGCTTAGATCAGCTTATAAAGCATATTCAAAAAACTTATGATGTTCCTGTTAAATATCACAGGGATTTTAACAATACAGTTTGTCCTGGTAAAAATTTAAGGATTTAATTTTATGTTTGAAAACATTTTCAGTCCTGATAACACAGGGCTTAAAAACCGTATGCGTACAGCGATTTTAAAAGCAAAAGAAGCAGGGAGGAGGCACGAAAAAGCAACAGGAAGCAAGGAAGCAGGGAAACAACTATTTAATAGTATTTTATCTGCTGAATTTATTAAAATCAGTAAAGATTTATAAGGGGGTTGTTTTGAATGAATTTGTAGGAAAACCGAGCAAAGAACATTTAAAAGCTATTGAGGAATTTAGGAAAGCAAGAAAAAAAGCTGTCAAAAAAGAACAGCCTTATAAATTAGAATTAGAAGAAAACATACCACAAACAAGCAAGAATTTAAAAGAGTTTGAAACTTTACTGGAAAAACAGAAAGATTTAAACACCAGTTTTAAAAAATATCTTCCTAAATCAAGAAAAGACATACATATTGACCTTAAAAAGTTTCAGAAACCGATAGCCATTACAGGACTTGGGGATTTGCATTTAGGAGCTTCGGGGCTTGATACAGAGCAATTAGTCAAAGATATAAGAACCATTACCACAACAAAGGGAATGTTTGCAGTCGGGATGGGCGACTGGCTTCAAAATTTTATCCAGCAATCAAAATTTAACGCTGGATGGGGTGATTTGAGGGTTTCCCATCAATGGGTTTTAATCGAATTAATAGTTAAATCCCTGGCTAAAACTTTAATTCTTATGAATCCAGGGAATCATGATTTATGGACCCAAGAACTGACAGACGCTGATAAAATGGCAGAAATAGCCAAAAAATCCGATATTTGCTACAACAACGATGAATCACCTTCAAGTATAACGATTGATTATGGGAATATCCAGTACACAGGAGCTTTCAGACATAAACCCAAAGGCGGTTCACAAATAAATCCTATGCTGGGAGTTAAAAAGATATGGGATTTGATCCCTTATGATTTCTGCATGACAGGACATTGTCATACTTTTGGAATTGAATATTTTGAAAGACACGCTCAAACAAGGGTTGCTCTTGCATGTGGGAGTTATAAAATAGATGACCGCTTTGGCAAAAAATGCGGTTTTCCTTCTGCAATGGCTGTAATGCCAACAGTAATCTTAATGCCAGATCGCAAAGAGATACTTGCATTTGAAAATATAGACACAGCAGCAGAGGTCTTAAAATCCCTAAGGGAGGTATTTTAATGATTATTCAAGACGGCAGATATTTTCTTGAAAAAGGCGAGCAATGCGAAAACTGCGAGTATTTTTTTAGTGGGAAATGCCCACTTATTCAGGTGTTTGCTTCTGGATTTCTGGACAATGCAGAGCCTTTTTTTATTGATAACTGCGAGGTATTCAAAAAATATGAAAGGCATTTGAAAGTTGTTGAAGATTAAATTGCATATTTTATGCATCAAAATTTGGGCTAAATGGCAATTGGTTAAATTGGCGGTCATTAGAAACCTCATAGAGGGCATTTGTTATATAGCAGAGTTTACCTGTGCTGAATACTGCAAAAAAGTTTATACAGAGCATTGTGATCGGTGCTGGATTGGTAAGATTTGGAAATTATATTAAGGAGAAAATTATGATTAAAAGATTTGCTAAAAAAGTAATGGAAAAAATTAGTTTCGGTAAAATTGTTTCCCTTGTTATTGAAGCGGAAAAAATGTATGAAAATTTCAAAGGTAAAGCAGGAGAGCAGAAAAAAGAATATGTTGTTACTACTATAACAGCGTTTTTACCACGGCATAAATTTTCTTTCATAACAAAACCGCTGGAAGAAGTTTTAGTTAGCGTAATAATTGACGTTATATGTTACATGTTCAACACGGTTAGAGGAAAAGTTCCAGCTGATTTAGAAGAAATAAGCTAACGTAGCTTAAGAGAAAAGCACAACTTTGATAAAGTTGAGTTGCGGGTTAAAATCCCGCCGTTAGCAATAACCTCCTTCCTCAAGCCTCTAGCCAAACGGTTAGGGGCTTTTTTATTCTTTAAGGGCTTGTTCAGCTGTTTCCTCTGAGGCTTGAAGCTTATCCATAAGGTTATTATTAGCTGTTTCCAATTCTTTTATTTTCCCTTTTGCAGCTTGGAGTTTTTCTTTTAACTCATTAATACTCAAGGATTCAGGGCAAAAGCATTTATATCCATTGTACTTATCTCTCCATTCTTTACAAATAGGGCATTGATAAGTCATTCCTCACCTGCCTTTCTTTTATTTTTTCATATATTATTTCAAATATGGTTTTTAAAGAATTGGTCGCAGCACAAAAAGGGCAACTAACACTTCCGTCTGTATCGTTTATAAAATAAAACGCTGTAAGATATTTCATCATTCCTCCTGTTGTTGTGGGGTTTGGTCAATAAAACTTTTAAAATCAAGATTTAAAATTCCCCATCCTTCAATGGTAATTGATTGAGAAAAGTCTTCTTCTGCGGAACAGAAAAGCTTGCCAACGTTACAGCGATAGCGTCCATCATCAGTACAAAACTGTAAATCTATTTTCTTAGCCATCCTTCAACCTTTCCACGTATTTTTTAACCTTCTCATATTCTTTATACGGCAGGGCGAGTATATCCCTGACCAGTTCAACCAATTTTCTTTTTTTAAAGGCTGTTTGCTCTTTCTCTGTTGCTCTAAAGTGTATTTGTTTATTACGTTTCATAAACATATTGTAGCATAAGCTTGTTTTTGTGTACACATTTTAGTATAATTATTTATATAACTTAACGGAGGGCGGTATGAAAGCACAAAAGCCAGTGTACAAAAAGCATTGGAAAGATGAGTTGAAAGAAAATAAAAGATTGATAAGCAAAGAAGAAAGAAGGCTTGCAAAGCAAATCATTAAAATGAAGCCAGAGGAGGAATAGGTGATGAAAGTAAAGTTATGGTTTGATACCTGGCAGGATAAAAACGGCAAGGATATTTATTGCACTGAAAAAGGAATTGACTTGTCTATGGGTGATTTTCACGGCGGTACTATTTTCAAAGGCACTATTGAATGCCCGTATCGCGAAGAAGAGCTTCAACAGGCTTTAAAAGATGGGTATATGCCAGTTTTTAAAATATTACCAGAGGAGGAATAGGCGGTATTAAAATACATTCCGTTTCCAGAACGGCTTTTTGCGTTCCTGTTCTAGCTGTTTTTTTAACAATATTATCTGCTCATTTAGTGCTTTATTTTCCGCTAATAATCTGCGAATTTCAGCGTTTTTATTAGATTCTAATGTTTCGAGTAAATATAATTGCTTGTCTTTTTCATTTAGTGCTTTATAAGTGGATTCTAACCGGTCAAATACATCTTTCATAAAAGGGATAAGGTCTTGTTGCCCTGATTGTTTGCTTTCTGGCGGTTTTTCTGCTGGTTGATAACTAGTAAATGACT
>CAYZIV010000201.1:0-3664 GCA_964478475.1 uncultured Gammaproteobacteria bacterium
TTTATTTGTAAAAACAACTACGCTGTCAGTGGTTCTTGATATGGTTAAAAATTCCGGAGAAATTTGAAAAGATGCTGTGTCTATTAATACCCAGTCAAAATTGTCTTTTAATGCATGAATAATGGCATTAAATGCAGTTGTTCCAAAAAATTCATAAGGTTCAAGAATTACATCCTTGTTTACAAGATAATTTATATCGTTTTCATCTTTTACAAGTAGGTTTAGAATATTTTGAGGGTTAATTTTTTCTTTCTTTTTAATTTTATTTTCTATTTGTAAAATTAATTCCGATAAATTAACTTTAATTTTTTCAGTAATATCAGCGTTTGAATATAAAGAAGGGATCCTGAAATCAGTGTCCAGCACTACTACAGAATGTCCTAATTTTTTTAATTTAACCGCCATGTTGTAAAGAATGGTTGTTTGTGATTTTTTTACTGAAGTTGATGTGAAAGTCAGAACTTTCGCGCTTTTTTTATAACATCTGATTATAAAACTGGATAAAATATTGCTGTATGCAATGTCATAAACGAATTTAACTTTGTCAGAATTTGAAAAATCTTCTAACCATGGGAGAATGCCAATTATAGGTGTTTGGGTTATTTCTTCTATTGATTCTATGTCTTCACAAATATCTTCAATATAAGTTTTCATAACTGAACAGCTAATTCCGAGAATTCCTCCGAGTATAAGTGATAACGTAAGCACATGAATTCTGGAAGGAAAAGATGGACTTTCCGGCAGTGAAGGCTCGTCTATGATTATTATATTGCTCACAATTTCAGCTTCTTTAATTTTTGCTTCAATCTGTTTTTTCATTAGTTCATCGTATGCTTTGCTAAAAGTATTTTCCTCTTGTTCAAGGTTATCTAAAATAAATTGTTTTACAGGAATGCTCACCTGAGAAGCATCGATATTATTTACAGTTTCCAAAATGGAATCTTTTTCTGCATTAAGTGTTATATATCTTGTGTGAGCATTTACAAGATCATGAGCCAGTTGTTGTCTTACATTGTCAAAAATAGCCATCTTATGGTTTTGTGTTTCCGTGCCCAAGCTTAAAGCAATTTGTTCTCGGATCTGTTTTTTTATTGTATTAATTTTTTGCTGTAGAGCAACCATTTTAGGGTTTGTATCAGCTAATCTAATGCTTTCATAATCATATTCCTGTATAACTTCGTTTAAATCATCTCTTAACTTTGTAAGAGTAGCATTTGAAGCTCCAAGGGCTACCGCACTAATTGCTTCATCAGATCTTAGAGATAATTTTCCTTCCAGTTGGCTAATTTCAGAACGGGTACTGTTTATTTCAGCATTTATCTCTTCGAGTCTTCTGAAAACATCTATTTTATATCCCACAAGTTTTTTGGATTCTTCATTAAGAGCC
Organism: uncultured Gammaproteobacteria bacterium; assembly: GCA_964478475.1. Taxonomy (GTDB): domain Bacteria; phylum Cyanobacteriota; class Vampirovibrionia; order Gastranaerophilales; family UBA9971; genus CAYZIV01. Next base: position 1,388 of record CAYZIV010000201.1, read on the forward strand.
AGCGCTCTGTTTTCTGATTTGAATTCTTTTATTTTTTCTCGAATTTTAAATAATTTTGTCTCTATTTCCGCTACTTTTATATCGATATATTCCCGTCTTTGCGATCTGATTTGTCTGTTTATTTCAAGGCTTAAACGTTTATATTCTTCAATGGTTAATTGAAGCAGCTCCTGCGCTTTTTCTGCGGAGTCCCATTTGAAATTTATTGTTATAATATCGGTTCCGGTCTGTAGTTTTGTATCAATGGCTCCGTTTATACGTGTTTTTTTCTCGGAATAATTTTGTTTAATATGGTTTTCAAGGTACGTTTTTAACCTTTTTGATTCAATAAGTTCTACTTGTGTAAGTAATGGATTCCCTGCAGCTGTAAGAGTGTCAAGCTGACTGTGTGTTTCAAGGTTTGTTACAATAGATCCTGTGTGTAAGTCTTTGATACATACTTTTGCTGTTGATTTATATACAGGTTCATAGAAAAAAATTAAATATAATATAGACCAGCTTACGGTAATGCTTATTATTGCGAAAATTAAAGGTTTATTCCTTAAAATATTTCGAATATGTCTATTTTTTTTTATAGAATTAATGTTCATTTGTTTATCTATTTGCCTGTATATTGATATCTATGTGGATTGAACATTAGAGCCCAATTATTGTATGTGTTAGCAAAAGTATTTATAGGGGTAAAAATTCTGCCCATATAGTCAAATGCCTTACCGGCAAGTGGTCTTGGTTTTTCGGGTATATAAACAATATCATTTGGCATTAAAACAGCGTCATTGCTCATCGGGTTTACAACCTGAGTTACCAGTTTTCCGGAAACATCAGCTCTGCTCACATAAACTTTTTTGGGGGCATAGGCTGAATCTTTGAGATACCCACCGGCAGCAGTTATAGCTGAATTTAATGTTATTGAGTCCGAGCTGTCAAGTTTTTTCAACCCCGGGTTGTTTACATATCCATAAACCCTTACAGGTATTGTTTTTGGGGAAAAGGTTGCTCCGGCATATTGTTTGTATTTTTCCTCGTCAACTGCCAGTGGGGTAGGTAGTTTGGGAACATAAACAGTATCATTTGCCATTAAATAAAAATCTTGATTTGAATTTCCGTTAATTAAAAAATCTAATAAATTAATTTCAAAATGAGTATTGTCTACAGAATTGTGTATTTGCACCCGTTCTAAATCAGCGTCAAATCTAATGCCACCTGCTGCTACAAGAAGATTGGACAAAAGCGGAGTTTTTCTTTCTATTCCTGCATCTACTTCTTGGTTTGACCTGTTTCTGGACTTGTTTATATCTGTGTCAATCTCATAACTCCCCGGATTCATTACAGCTCCTGTAATATAAACTATAAACGGCTTTGTTTTCTCCAGTTTTATTGTTAATTTGGGATCTCTTAGGTAAAATTTATATTTTTTAATTAATTTTTCATTAAGCTCTTCAATAGTTAATCCTGCTACTTTTATAACTCCAAAAGGAGCTAAAACTATATTTCCGTCGGGCTGAATAAGAATTTTATCTTGGTTGAATTCTGGAGAATCATAAACATGAATACTGAAAATGTCGTTAGGTCCTAAAATATACTGTCTTGCAGTAAAATTCCAAATATTGTCAGAAATTGCGCCCGTATAATCCGCAGATTCTTTTTTATCTTGAATAGCTGATGAAATTTGTCCTAGCGTAAATTGTTCTCCTGAAAAATCCCCCCCAGAGAATAATATAATTATAAAAAAAAATGCTATAAAAACCCTACCCATTTAAATAACCCAATATAAATTTTCGTTGTTTGAAAAATAATTTATATATTATTAATAATATTGATTCACTTATTATAACTTAAAATAATTATTATCAAAAAAAACAATTATGTTTTTATTTTAAATAACTTTTTAATGATATAAAAGTTATTTCCAGAATTCCCAGAATTTTTTCTTGGTTTTGTTTAATTCCATTAGCTTTAGTTGAACTTCCAGCAGGTTTAGTTTTTTCTTTTGATCTTCAACTTCCAGCAGTTTTTTTTCTTTTTCTTCTAATATTGAACTTAATTCTGAAATTTTAGACGTTGCTTCATAGTATTCTTGTTTAATCCGTTGTTCATTGTCTTCCAGTAAGTAAACTTTTTTTTCTGCTTCGATAGTTCTTTCTGTGTAATGCCTTAGGTCTTTTAACATCATTTCAAAAACCAACACAAGGTCTTTTGGAAGATTATTGTGCTCTTTGTTTTCATAAAGCTGGTTTTTATCCTGCACGAGTTCATTATTAACCTGATATAAAGCAG
>CAYZIV010000202.1:0-2395 GCA_964478475.1 uncultured Gammaproteobacteria bacterium
TGTTTGTGACGATTGCTGACGCTTTATGTAAAATCGGGTCCCAGTCAGGGTTTGTGTTATCGGTAATTAAGACCTCTCCCTTCTGTAATTTATCTGATTCTTCCGGAGAATTTAATATCCTTGCTTTACCTGCGGCTATTTTGTTTCCTATACTTCTTCCATGTATAAGAATTTCTGATTTTTCTTTTAGTGAATACACATAAATCTTTGACTTCTGCTTTTTTTTAGCAGAATGAACAGTTTCCGGCCTCGCCTGAACAATGAATATTTCTCCGGAAATACCGTCTTTAGCCCATTCTATGTCCATTGGTTTTTTGTAATGCTCCTCAATAGCCATCGACCAACGGGCAAGAGTTTCTATTTCTTTCTCGGAGAGTATATAAATATTCTTTCTTTCTTCAGGAGTGTCTATATTTACAGTGGCTGAGCCTATTTCTAAAGAATCAAGTCCTGATTCTTCTGCGTAAATCATTGTTTTTTCTTTTTCGCCCAGAGTTTTATTTATTATTGCTTTTTTATTCATTTTCAATGAGGGTTTAAATACATAAAATTCATCAGGATTAACCTTGCCCTGCACGACATTTTCGCCCAACCCCCAGCTTCCTGTGATGAAAATTGCCCGCTCAAAACCTGTTTCTGTATCAATAGTAAACGCAACGCCGGCACAGGCTTTGTCTGAGCGTACCATTTTCTGCACACCTACTGATAAAGCTACTTCCATATGTTCAAAGTTGTTGTCTGCTCTGTATTTTATCGCTCTGTCCGTAAAAAGCGAGGCATAGCATTTTAAACAAGCCTTTAGAAGCTCGTCTTCGTTTTTTATGTTTAAAAAAGTTTCCATTTGTCCGGCAAAGCTGGCTTCCGGCATGTCTTCCGCCGTTGCACTGCTTCTTACGGCTACCTGGATAGGTTCTTCGTATTTTTCGTTCAACTCTTTATACGCTTTTTTTATTTCTTCTTGAATGTCATCTGGAATTTTTGAATCTAAAATGATATTTCTGCAGCGTTGACCTATGTCATGCAAGTTAGAAAAATCCGTTTTCATCTCCTTTAATGTTTGAGTTAGCTCCTCACGTATATTATTTTCGTCTAAAAATCTCCAGTATGCTTCTGCTGTTGTGGCAAATCCGTCCGGAACATTTATTCCCTTTGAACCCAATTCTTTTATCATTTCCCCTAAAGCAGCGTTTTTACCCCCTACCTGTTCTGCATTGTTCATTGACAGCTGTTCGAAAGGAATTGTGCGATCTGACATATTTATTTCCCCTTTGAATTATTTTATGTTTATTTTCAAAACTTTAATTCAAAGTTAAAACGTTTCCATCCGTCATTTATCTATGTAAATAATGAAATATTTTTAAGGTTTTAAATAAACTTGTGAAAATAGTCATAAAAACGTTATGCGTAAAAATTTAGTTTGAAATCATTTTATGGAGTTGTTTTCGCTGATCATCTGTTAATACATTTCTTTTTAATAAAAAATTTTCCATGGCTTCATGTCTAAGTTTTTGTTGGTTTATTAGCAATCGTTTTTGTATTTTTTTTATTTCATTGTCACAAGAATACGGATTTTGCAGCATTTGCTTTAGTCTTTTTTTGTCTTTGTTTATATGCCAGAGAAAATTGTTTCTTGTTTTTTCCCAATGAAAATCGAGATTTTTTATTTGAATAACTTGAGATTCAGTAAGATTTAGCCTGCTCCATTTTATAGAGTTCTCATTTTGCATTGAATAGGTGCTGCAAGGAATTTGCAGAAAAATAATTGCAATAAAAAATGGTATTAAAAATAATTTTTTAAATTTAATTTCCATATAATAAAGAAACAATTTCCTCCGGAGGTTGTGAATCTAGTTCTGATAAAATAAATTCCTCCGACTTTACGTACATCGGTTTTTCTATACGAATAAACCTTGTTTTATCAATATTAATATTGTCGGGTTCAACTTTATTAATATTATATGTGGAAAACCAGCTTAAAACCGCTATAAAAACTACGGCGGCTACGGATGATGTGGTTTTTATTTTATTTTTCCATATGCCGGTTTTTTGCAGTTTTCTGAATTTTTCTACTTTATCAAGTATAGCGATATGATTTTCACATTCCAGTAATGTGTCCGAATTAATTGCTTTTTCAAGATGTTTTTTTGTTAAATTGCTGATTTCTTTAGTTTTTTCATATTGTTTTTTGCAAAATTTGCAATTTATAATGTGTTCCAGTATTTCAACAGTGGCTTCTCTTGATAATTCACCATCGATAAACGCAGAGAGGTTGGATTTAATTTGTAAACGTTTTTTTATTTCATCAGGTAGTAGACCTTTAGAAACAAATGTCTCGTCAGAGTTATCATAATTGTAAGCAGATTTTATAAAAGAAGATGTTTTTTTTATTTTTTCA
>CAYZIV010000202.1:2405-3658 GCA_964478475.1 uncultured Gammaproteobacteria bacterium
AAAGAGCATTGCGGACATTTGTTAATATGATTTTCAATAAATTTCATTTTTTCATGATCTAATTCCATATCAAAATATGGAGAAAGTTGTTTTTTTATTTCATCACAAGTTAAAAATTCATTCATTGCGACCTCTTTCATGGTTTAAATAAGGTTTTATTTCTTCCTGTAAGCGGATTCTGGCTCTTGATAACCTTGATTTTACCGTGCCCATAGTGGTTTTTGTTATTTCTGCTATTTCTTCGTAACTTAATCCTTGTAATTCTCGTAAGACGATAACAATGCGGAACTGTTCCGGTAAATTTTCGATAGCCTCTTTTATCTTCTCATCAAGCTCACTTCCAAGGGTTCTTTCTTCCGGAATTTTTTCTGGATCAGTGATATTAATTGCAGAGGTTTCATCTTCCAGGTTTAAGAATGGGGCATCTATTGATATAGTGTTAAGTCGGCGTGTTTTTCTCCTGAGTTCATCATAAAAAAGATTCGTTATTATTTGATTTAACCAAAATTTAAAAGTAGAAGGCTTTTTTAATGATTTTATAGATTTCGCCATCCTGAATAAAACTTCTTGCGCGATATCCGGAATATTCGTTCTGTTAGGATCAAGGTGGTATAGTGTATTATACACTTTTCTTTCATTTCTTCTTATCAATTCCTCCAGGGCAAGCCTGTCGTCCTGCTGCGCATTAATTATTAACTCAGCATCATCCATATTTTTATAAATTTCCCTGGTTTTTTTTTGCAAAAAAACCTCTCCCCCTAGTGAAACTTTAGATCATATCCGGTATTTTAAGTTGTTATTTTTAACTTATATAGCCACTATTTGCTAAGGTTTTCAAAAATTATTGCTGTGTATGACTAAAACTTTTTAATAATTTTTTATTATCCTCAATTCCAATCGTCATCCTGAATTTATTTCAGGGTCTCAAGAGCGGAACTTGTAAGCTGAGACCGTGCATTTATGAGATGCTAAATCGAGTTCAGTATGACGAGAGTTCGTCACCCTGAATTTATTTCAGGGTCTCAGTAGCAATGGATATAAGCTAAGACCGCACGTTTGTGAGATGCTGAATCGAGTTCAGCATGACGAGAGTTTGTCACTCTGAATTTATTTCAGGGTCTCAGTAATTAAGCATATAAGCTGAGGTCGTGCATTTATGAGATGCTGAAACGAGTTCAGCATGACGAGAGTTCGTCACCCTGAATTTATTTCAGGGTCTCAAGAGCGGAACTTGTAAGCTGAGACCGTGCATT
>CAYZIV010000203.1:0-3604 GCA_964478475.1 uncultured Gammaproteobacteria bacterium
AGCAAAAAAATCGAAAATAGACGTATCTATTAAAGAAAATTATTTAATGCTCGAATATTGTCAAAAAATTGAAACGGTTAAGGCTTTAAGTGAAATAATTAAAAAGTTTGAAACAAATCCATTAACTATTGAATGTATTGAAAAAATCTGTTTTGAAATAATTAATATTCTCGATGATAAATTGAACATCTCAGAATCCGATTCACAGGTTGCTATAGAAGAGTCAATGGCAATAGATTTAAATACGATAGAGCCAAATTATACAACTGCTTATAAAGTTGAGACAATAATTAATCAAATAAATGACGTGCAAGAGTCTAAAACAAGGATTATACACAGGTTTGTTAAGCACCTTGTGCAATATTATCATATTGAAATCAGCGATGCTCTGAAACATAAAATTGTTTCAGAATATCAAGCGGAAAACGAATGTTTGGATTTAATTTCTGAACCGTTAGAAGAATTTGATCATATTTCCCTGGAGAACCTTGAAAAACAAATATTTAAATTTTAAAAATATTAGTTTATAAAGCACTTAGCGAGCAAGTTTTTTCTTTAAGATTGTTATTTTTACCCAATAGTACGTATTTAAACCCGTGTTTTTTCCATGAACTCCTGTTCAGGATGTTTCTTGTATCAATGATCAGTTTGTTTTTAACGATTTTAGAAATAAATTCAGGGTTTAAATTTTTAAATTCAGCGTGATTGACTAATAAAACAATGCAATCGCTGTCTTCAAGAGCATCTTGAAGGTTATGTATTTTGTATTTGTCAGATTTTACGTGAGGATCGTGAACTGCCAGTCTTAAATCGGAGTTAGCCTGAACCATTTCAGCTATTTCCAGAGCCGGTGATTCTCTTATATCATCTACATCAGGCTTGTATGTTATTCCAAGAACAGTTATTTTAGGGTTTTTTATGTGTTTTACCTGTTCCAGTATCATATTATAAGTAAATTCCGGCATAGAATCGTTAATTCCTCTTGCCTGGCGGATTAAATTTGCTACTTGTGGCGCTTTTTCCACCATAAACCACGGATCAACAGAAATGCAGTGACCTCCAACTCCTGGCCCCGGGGCGTGTATGTTTACCCGTGGGTGTAAGTTGGCATATTTAATAACTTCCCAGCAGTTTACCCCTATATGGTCAGAAATTTTTGCAAGTTCATTTGCAAGCGCTATATTCACGTCTCGGAAAGTATTCTCCATTACCTTTACGGTTTCAGCTGTTATGCTGTCAGTCAGGTATATATCTCCTTTGACAAACGAAGAATAAACCTCTTTTGCCTTTTGAGCTGAAACTTCATTTATTCCACCTACTATCCTTGAGTTTTCTCTAAGTTCTTTTAAAATATTCCCCGGTAAAACCCGCTCGGGACAATACGCAAGAAGGAAATCCCTCCCCGCTTGAAGACCTGATTTTTCTAAAATTGGCAGCACTATATCTTTTGTGGTGCGGGGCGGACAGGTTGACTCCACAATTATAAGATCTCCTTTTTTAATTACAGGGAATATTGATTCCGCTGCCGATTTAACACAGCTTAAATCAGCTTTTTTGTCCGCTGTAATTGGAGTTGGCACAGCTATAATAAAAATATCTGCTTCCTGCGGTGTTGTAAATGCATTTAAATTGCCTGATTTTACAGCTGTTGTGAATGCCTCTTCCAGTCCGGGTTCTTCTATATAGATGTATTTTTTATTTATTGATTCTACAACTTTTTCAGAAATATCAATTCCAAAAACTTTATAGCCTGTATTCCCCAATATACACGCTGTCGGTAGCCCAATGTACCCTAATCCTAATATACAAATTGTTTTCATTTTCAATGCAAATTTTATTAAATAAATTTACCGTTTATTTTAATATAATCATTAAAATTTAAAAACAAATTTGTATACAATATAAAAATTATTCTTCGTTTCTTTCTTGAATTTCTTTTCTTGTTATTATCAGATTTGTAATATAAATAATAAAAACAGCAAAAGTTAGTCCCATTAAATTAGCAAACCAATCAGTAACTTCCACTGATCTGACCGGAACAAATCCTTGTGCTTTTTCTGCTATTAAGGTAATTACTCCGCCTATAAATAAAATAAAGAAAAGATATTTGTTCAAATTCTTTCTGTCAAAAAATTTGAAAAGGATTACACCGGCACAGCCGGCTATAATAAAAAAGCCTATAAAATGATAAAATATTGCCGTATTTTGAGAAACGGTAATAGGCAGCAGATTAAATAATAATCCGATTGCTGTAATAAATAATAGAAAAATTATACTCAACAACTTGCCCATATAAAATTTATTCCCTTAAATAAAAACTATAATTCATAAAAAAGAATTATTGAAACTATACTTTACAAAACAAATTTCTGGTTTTCAGAAATGTATAATTTTGAAATTTCCTGTAAACTTAGTTATATATTTAAAAAGTAGTTGTAAATAACATTGTTCGTCATATTAACAAGAATCTTTGTTGTCAGGATGGGTGGAAATGCTCTTCAGAAAGGCTTTCTGGGTTTTTCTGGTTTTCCAAAATTTCCTTGCTTAAAGCAAAAAATATCCATGCCTGTCCCCATCTTATGTAGGGGATTTTATTCCAGAAGTATTTATTTTTTTGAAAATAAAAATATCCTGTTTTATCTTGAAATTGCGCACATAAATCAAGCAGTTTGGTTTTTATTATAAAAGTTTTTTCTTGCTTGAGTTCAGGTTTATAGAAATTTAATTTGTTTAAACATATTAAAGAAGACGCTATTACATGGACGTCAATAGGATAGAGCTTGTTGTGATAATACTTTGGGGTTCCGTTTTCTGTGAAAAGATTGTCAATATAGTAATTTGTGACGGTTTCTATAACTTTTTCATAATCACTGATGTTTAAGTTATCGCTTATTTCAATCAGGTTCTCCAGATTAAAAGCCGTATGGAAGTTGTCCATCCAGCGGTGGAAGGGCTTTGTGCCGTACGCCCAGTATCCGTCTTCTTGTATATCAGCAACAGAAAAGTTTACGGCTTTTTTGATTTTGTTTAAAAGCTCAGGCTCGGGTTTATGCTTGTAGATAAAAGATAAAAAGCTTGCCCCTAATAAGTTTGCGTTATGTACTTCCGCGTCTTTTCCTGGTATATAGTTAAAACACAAATGTTTTTCGTCTTCAAAGTTTATCATCTCGTTTAAGATAAAATCTGAGATTTCAAAAGCAAGTGACAACGATTCTTGGCTCTGAAAAATGTTGTAATACTCAAGCAGAGCCTTGCCTATAAACACAGAAGTGACAAGATTGGGCGTTCTCTGCGGAACATAGAAAGCCCTCGCCTGCCAATCGAAGTTATATCCAAACCCGATGCCTTTTTCTCTTTTTATGGCTGTTTTTTTTATTTCTTCATAGAGTTTAGCGGCTTCAATTTTGTATTTTTCTTCCCCTGTAACTTTATAGAGATTTAAACTCCCTAAAAGAAACAAAGCTCCTGCTTTTGGATTGAAACCTTCCGGTACAAGCAGCAGCTTCCTGAAATTTATGGGGCTTAGCTTGCAAAATTGAATTAGTGCAAGGCGAAACAAGCTGCTTTTATACAGAGGTGTGTTCTTGAAAAGCCTGCTGTTCAG
>CAYZIV010000204.1:0-3594 GCA_964478475.1 uncultured Gammaproteobacteria bacterium
TTCAGTAAGCTGTCCGCCTTCTTCGTAACCGACATACCCGGGAGGCGCTCCTATAAGCCTGGCAACAGCGTGTTTTTCCATATATTCCGACATATCAATTCTAATCAGAGAATTTTCATCGTTAAAAAGAAACTCCGCAAGTGCTTTTGCAAGTTCTGTTTTTCCAACGCCCGTAGGTCCGAGAAATATAAAAGAACCTGCAGGGCGGTTAGGGTCTTTGAGTCCTGCTCTGGCTCTTCTTACGGCTTCAGAAACTACAGTAACAGCTTCGTCCTGACCCACCACTCTTTTGTGAAGCTCATCTTCCATTCGCAGAAGTTTTTGTATTTCGCTCTCAATAAGCCTGCTGACCGGAATTCCTGTCCATTTGCCCACGACTTCTGCTATGTCTTCTTCGTCAATTTCTTCTTTTAACATAGAGTTTTCGTCTTTTTTGGCCAAAATTTCTTCTTCATTTTTTAAATTTTTTTCTAAATCTATAAGTTTTCCGTACTTTAATTCAGCTGCTTTTGCAAGATCAGCTTCTCTTTCAGCTTCTTCGATCAGCTGTTTTGTCTTCTCTATTTCTTCTTTTAGGGCACTGACAGAAGTGATCGCTCCTTTTTCCTTTTCCCATTGAGATTTTAAAACACCTGCTTTTTCCTGCAATTCCGCAATTTGATCATCCAGAATTTTTATTTTTTCAAGACTGGCTTCGTCCGTCTCTTTTTTTAGAGCTTCTTTTTCTATTTCTAACTGGGTTTTTTGTCTTTCTAAAATATCAATTTCTGCCGGCATGCTGTCAATTTCTATCCTCAAAGAAGAAGCTGCTTCATCTATAAGGTCAATAGCCTTGTCCGGCAAGAATCTGTCCGTTATATACCGGTGAGAAAGTTTAGCCGCGGCAATAAGAGCGGAATCTTTTATGCGAACTCCATGATGCACTTCGTAGCGTTCTTTTAGCCCTCTTAAAATGCTTATGGTTTCCTCCACAGAGGGTTCATCAACTTGCACGGGCTGAAAACGTCTTTCCAGGGCAGGGTCTTTTTCTATATGTTTTCTGTATTCGCTCATTGTAGTTGCGCCTATGCATCTTAATTGTCCCCGGGCTAAAAGAGGTTTAAGAAGATTACCTGCATCCATTGACCCTTCTGTTGCGCCTGCCCCCACTACTGTATGAAGTTCATCAATAAACATGATTATTTCGCCTTCGCTTTCCTGGACTTCTTTGAGCACGGCTTTAAGTCTTTCTTCAAATTCTCCTCTGAACTTCGCCCCTGCGACAATTGCTCCCATGTCAAGAGAAATTAATTTAGTGTTCTTTAAGCTCTCAGGCACGTCTTCCCTGATTATTCTCAAGGCTAACCCTTCTGCTATTGCTGTTTTTCCTACACCGGGTTCTCCTATTAAACAGGGATTGTTTTTTGTCCGCCTGTTTATGACCTGTATTGTCCTTCTTATCTCTAAATCCCTGCCTATTACAGGATCAAGTTTGCCCTTGCGGGCTAGTTCTGTCAGGTCGATGCTGTATTTTTTCAATGCCTGATAAGTCTTTTCTGCTTCCGGACTGTCTACCGTTGAAGACCCTCTTATTTCTTTTAAAGCCCTGTAAATAGCTTCTTTTGTAATACCGAATTCCTCAAAAACCCTCCCCAGCTCAGTTGACCTGTTTCCGCTTATTGCAAGCATAACATGACCAAGAGTTATATAACTGTCTTTAAGCCTTTTAGCTTCTTCTTCTGCCTGGTCAAAAATATTTTTAAGTTCTATGCTTATAAAAACCTGACCCTGTGGAGTTTCATATGCAACCTTGGGCTTAGTTGCCAGGATTTTTTCCACTTTTTCTTTTAATATGTTTTTGTTTATATTTATTTTTTCTAAAATCGAAGCAGTAAAGTTGTTTTCGTTTTCCAGCATCGCAATAAATAAATGCTCAGGTAAAATTTGCGGGTTTTGATAACGCAGCATGATCTCCTGCGAAGCAAGCACTGTATTTTGAGTTTCTTCTGTCAGTTTGTTGAAATCTATCATAAAGTATTTTTCCCTTTAAAAAATTTTTGATAATAGACTTAAAGGTAGTATTTTGAACCTTTTTAGTTATTACGAGGATTTATTATACTTTTAATTGCCCAACAGGGCAATATTCGTTCTTTTTTGCTTTGCATATATTAAAAATAGTATATTCCACTCTCACTCATAAGCTGTTATATAGATCGGATGCGTCCGGTCTTTTTTATTTTATTTCAGTTAAAAAATTTATAATTTCTAATGCAATCAAATGCTGATTTTCTTTGGTAGATTCCTTTAAATATTCCATAGCTATTCTTAGTTTTTCATCTTCATCAAACCATCTTCTATCGAATAGAACCTTAAGTTCATTGATTTTTACACCGGCAGCCACTGCTTTTTCAATGATTTTTTCTGCAATTTGCTGCTGCTTTTCTTTAGAAGCATTGTTTATAAAACTTACCGCAAGACTGAGCGTGGGGTCTTTATCGTACCATCTTTGAATTCTATTGTTTTTATTATCCATTTTAATTCCTGATAAGTTTCTTTTAACAGTTATATAAAAATTTAATTAATAATATCTATTTTTTATTTTACTACTAAAATTCATAAATTTTTATGAAAAAAATTTTTGTTATAATACCTGTATGGAGAGAGGGTAAAAAATTGAGTGAACCAACCTTTTGTTATTTTGATACAGATGTTGAAACAAGGCTTAGCTGCAGTAATTGCGGTAAAAATATTTGTCCTAAATGTATGATAGAAGCTGCTGTGGGGTTTAAATGTCCTGAATGCGCTAATTCCAGAAAAAGTCACATTGAAGAAGTGACTCAGGATAACTACATTATTGGAAGTTTTTCAGGTTTAATTATTGGAGCAGGAGTCGGGTTTATATGGCATTATTTAAGTTCGTATGGAATTCTTATTAGCCTTGCTGTCGCTTATGTCGTAGGTCTTTGTATATCAAAAGCTATTTCTGCATCTATAGGAAGTAAAATTGGCAAAAATATAGAAGTATTTACCGGCATAATAACAGTTATTAGTATTGTTTATAACCCGATTATCCTTGCGGGGTATTTGTTAACCGGAGTGAATGCTCTGGGGACGATAATGATTTTAACGGGTTCTTTCTTTTCTATATTTAACCTTGCTGCTGTTATTATAGCTGTATGGGCCGCAATAAGACATTTTAGAATATAGAAATTGTTTTTGTTGAATTTTATTTATGATAGAATTTAAATTGTTTTGCAATGGATGAATTTCAAAAGCTTCCGGCGAAAGTTTATTGCTTTTGTCCTAACAAGGAGAGGTGTCCGAGCGGTTTAAGGTGCAGTCCTGGAAAGACTGTGTGCCCAAAAGGCACCGAGGGTTCGAATCCCTCCCTCTCCGGTTTTAAGTCCTCATTATCAGAAGCAGTGCCTTTTTAAAAATATTACAGAGTGAGTTTCAACCTGCCCTACAGTACTAGCAATATTTTTATTGTTTAGCTGTCTAAAGTCAGCGCCATATTTTTCTCTGCGAAGGGGTTCGGGGGCGTGCCCCTGACTAAAGTTAAAGCGGGTTTTTCTTTTTCTTTGCTTCGTTTCTTTTTCTTTTTGCTCGCAACAA
>CAYZIV010000205.1:0-3581 GCA_964478475.1 uncultured Gammaproteobacteria bacterium
GGAAATTATGCAAAAAAAATCATTCTATCTTATAAAGAATGGTATGAGGATGATGAAGTCATGACAAACTTGCATAAAATATCGTCTATTGCACTGAATTTGACAAAAAATTAATGCAGATGCGTTCAAATTAGTGTATAATATAGATATAGTCAAGAAAGAATAAATAACGAAGTCGTGAAAATCAACTAAATTGCGAATATCTCCATACTTAGATAACAAAATAGGAGGATTTAGTGAAATCAGTGGACGAAAAGTTTTATTCCGAATTTTTTGACGATTTACAGAAACTTATTAACGTATTGCCACCAAAAATAACGGGCAAATTAAAGAAAAAAGAATTAACAGAACTTGTAGAAATTGTTTTAGACATTGGGAGATTGCCGGAGGTAAGATATCTTGATAAAACCTTAGAATATTTGGGAAAAGAAGAAGTTAATCAAGAAGATATTGAATACGTTACGGAACATATAGAAGAATTTACATCAGATAATAGATCAGGAATTCCCGGTACACTACACCGAATTAGCGCGATAAAAAACCGAAAAGGCAAGACAATAGGCCTTACGTGCAGGATTGGTAGAGTTGTGACCGGGACTATTAATTGTATAGAGGATATTATAAAGACAGAAAAAAGTATTTTATTCCTTGGCAAGCCGGGTGTTGGAAAAACAACAAAGCTTAGAGAAATAGCAAGGCTTCTTGCGGATGATTTAAATAAACGAGTTGTAGTGGTTGATACTTCTAATGAAATTGCCGGGGATGGTGATATTCCTCACTGTGCAATTGGAAAATCAAGAAGAATGCAGGTTCCTTCTCCTGAAAAACAAAAAGATGTTATGATCGAAGCTGTTGAAAATCATATGCCTGAAGTTGTAATTGTAGACGAAATCGGCACAGAAGAAGAAGCCCAAGCGGCAAGAACAATAGCTGAACGGGGTGTAATGCTCATAGCTACTGCTCACGGAAATACTCTTGAAAATCTTGTTAAGAACCCTACGTTATCTGATCTTTCAGGTGGTGTAAGCAGTGTAACACTAGGTGATAATGAAGCAAGAAGACGTGGTTCTCAAAAAACAGTTCTCGAAAGAGAAAAGTTACCTACTTTTGATATTGTAGTTGAAATAAGAGATAGAAATACACTTGCTGTATATTCAGATGCAGCAGGAGCTGTTGATCATTTATTAAGAGATTGGCCTGTCACTCCTGAAATTAGGACGATTGATGAAAAAGGAAAAATGACAGAAATAAAAGAAACAGTTGTTCCTGTTGAAGATAAGATTAATTTTGAAACATATTTTGATAAATATACTAAAGATATTAATAACAATAAAAAAATCTTCGTATATGCGGTAAGCAGATCAATTGTAGATAAAATTATTGAAAGATATAATCTTGAAGCTGAAGTTACGAGAAATATAGATGAAGCGGATGTAGTGATTTCTCACAAAAGTTATTCAAAGAGTGGAGCTAAAATAATTAATACAGCAAAAGATTATCATCTTCCGGTATTTTTTGTTAAATCAAATACTACTGCTCAAATTCAAAAAGCAATAAAACAGTGTCTTGGAATTCACGATCATCCGGGCGATGATTTTGCTTCAGAATGGTTTGATGAAAGAGAAGATGCTATACAAGAAGCTCAAAGCGCTGTTTATAAGATTTTAAACGGCGTAAATTCAGTTGAGTTGGAGCCAAGAAAAACAAATATTAGAAAACTTCAACATGAATTAATTGAAAAACATAATCTTGAAAGTAAAAGTTTTGGTGAAGAGCCAAACAGACGACTAAAGGTAGTTAAAAGCTTAAAAAATATAAGCTAGTTGTGCAACCGCATAGATTTTAAATTATTGGGTTAATTTTTGCTAATCAAGCAAAAATTAATCCAATTTAATAATTGATAATGAAAGTTGGTCAGTAAAAATTTAATTATTGCTTGATAAAATTTTCTAAAAATAAATGGTGATTAGATTTAATTGCCTCTTTGTTTAATATACTCAGTTGAATTTTAAATTTAAAATTTAATATATTTTTGCAGATGTTGAATGATTGATAAACTTAAATATTTGATAATATAATTTTTATAATCAAAAAAAAAATAAAAATGAATAAAAAAAATATATATTCGAATAGAAAAAAAAGATTTGATTTCATCTTAGAAAAGGTAAGACAGCAGAGACTGGATGATAATTTTGGGTTGAAATGGACTTTAAAAGCTATTCTAATAAGTTTTTTATTTTTAGGAATTTTTTATTATTTTGCTGAATTAGAAAAAAATCCAAAGTTATTTACGGTAAATGAGGTTATAAAAAAAACAGGAATTCGTTCAAAACTATTCACTCTTAGAGGCAATAAAAACATTTTAGTATTGGGGGTAGATAGTAATATAGATTCATCTAGTCCGTTTTTTGCAACGAGAAGTGACACGATGTTACTTGTAAGTATTGATAGACGGGGCGATTCAATAAATATTATTTCAATTCCAAGAGATAGTAAGGTTTATATTAATGGCGGAAAAATTATTGACAAAATAAATGCAGCTCATGCGTATGGAGGACCCGATCTCGCTGTTAAAACTGTTGAAAATACACTAGGAATAGAAGTAAACAATTATATTGTATTAAATTATGCTGGATTAAAGGATTTTGTCAGGATATTAAATGGTATTCCCATAGAAATCGAAAAAAGATTATTTTATAGAGATAGAACAGCAGATTTACTTATAGACTTACAACCAGGATATCAAACTTTAGGGCCAAAAGAAGTTGAAGGTTATATTCGTTTTCGTAATGATCCTCAAGCTGATATAGGAAGAATTGGAAGACAGCAAAAGTTTTTAACAGCCGCTTTAAATAGGCTTAAATCGAAAGAAACAGTTCTCAAGATACCGGAGTTAATTGAGGCAGTAACTAAAAATGTCAGAACAGACTTGAATTTTTTTGAAATTTCTAATCTTTTAAACATTGCAAGGAATATTAATGTGGAAGATATTAAAATAACCACTCTTCCCGGAAGACCTTCAACGCGTACAAATCTAAGCTATTGGATTTTAGATGCAGATCAAACGCAAAAAGTGATTGATAGATATATATACAGAGATGATCCGGAACAAATAGAGCAGGAGCTTACCGTAAGTCTTTTTTATTCATCAGATTTTTCTGACAAAATTCAGGAAATAACAGAAAATCTTCATGAAAATGGATTTAATGTAAAATTTAGATCTCAAGAAGAAAATAATAATTCACAAATAATAGCGCATACTAAAAAAGCAACTTTAAATCAAGTTGAAGTGTTAAGAAATAAAGTTTCTGAATTAAAAAATTCTCAATATTTTATTGAATTGGACGAATCTCTTTATCCATATACAGATTTTACGATTATTCTCTCGAGTAACCAAAACCGCTAAAATATTAGATAGATGGATTTTAGGGCTTCATAAAAGTTATTTTTTAATTAATATAACTCGACTTTTAAATATATTTGTAGAACAATTTAATTGTTTAGAAATATATTTAAAAGAAAAGTAATTTATGAATCAAAATTTTCAAGATCAAAACATTGACTGCGCAGATTGCGGTCAA
>CAYZIV010000206.1:0-1673 GCA_964478475.1 uncultured Gammaproteobacteria bacterium
TGGCAAGAGGCAGTAATCAACAAAGTGCAATCAGAGGGTCACAAGGATATTCAATCGGCGGAGGAAATGCAGGAAACCCAAGCCCTGGAAATCCTGATGGAAGCCCGGGTGTTGATGCCATAAAAGAACCTGATTTTGGACCTTATATGAGAGAATTGCAAAGAAGAATTAAAAACAGATGGTCTCCTCCAAAAGGCAACGAGAGTAAAAGGGTAGTCTTATTATTCAAAGTTAGCAGGGATGGAAGATTATTAACCCTGGATGTTCATAAAACATCAGGAGTGCAAGAAGCTGATAGAGCAGCTCTCAAAGCCGTAAGAGAAGCAGCTCCGTTTAGACCTCTTCCTCCTGAATACAGAGGAGAAGACGTTGACATTCAATTTACATTTGATTATAACGTATTCGGCGTTGGAGGACAGAGATTTTAAACACAATTTTTTAAAACTAAATTTAGATCATTAAGTTAATAGAAAAAAGAGGATTAATATTATGGATTTATTTATTCATTCAATTCAAGTAGATTGGCCGGTTTTATTACCGATCTTTATCAGTTCAATTCTAGTAGTAGCAGTCATAATTAACAGGCATTCTTTTTATAGCAAGAATAAAAGAGATGTTGTGCAATTTATTCAAAGACTCCAAAGAGAACTAAACAGAAATAACCTTGAGGGAGCGCAAATTCTTAGCGCGCAACTTGGTGGAGTAATAGGAGAAGTTGCAGAAGAAGGAATCAGAGTTCTCTCTGAACATAAAAAATCTTTTGAAAAATCGTTTGATATCTCTACAAGTCTTGCAGTAAGAAAGCTCGAAAACCATCTCACTATTCTTGGAACAATTGGAGCTGTAGCGCCATTTCTTGGTCTTTTTGCAACCGTTGTAAGAATTCTATATACATTTGAAGATCTTGCAGTTCAAGGCAATCAAAGTGCAGCCGTAGCAATGGGAATTGGAGCTGCTCTTATAGCTACAGCAGCGGGTCTTGGTGTTGCAATTCTCGCAGTTATCTTTTATAACGCATTTCAATCTGTGGTCAGAAGGTACGAAGATGATTTTCAATTATTGAAGCTTTTGTTTTTAAGCTACGTAGACAGCGATGTTTCTTTTGACAGAAATTTAAAAAAAGCACAGGAAGCCTCTTCTGATGTTTCTTTAAGATCAGAACAGTCTCCAGCGTAATATAACAAATTATTTATAATATTATAGGAAAAACACCATGGGAATAAGCACATCAGGTAAAAAAGGCGGAACATTTACTGAAATAAACATTACCCCATTAACAGATATATTTCTGGTATTACTCATTATTATGATGGTTATGGCGCCGATGTTCCAGGCTGTCGATCAAGATATAAGCTTACCGGGAATTATAAGCGGATATCAGCTTGAAGAAAATGAAGTAGTCATTGCTGTTACAAGAAAATCTCAATTTTTTGTTAATTCAGCACATATTGAAGAAAATCAGCTCACCGAAAAGCTGGAAGAATTAATAGAAACAGCTGCTGATAAAAAAATCCTGGTCAAAGCAGATTCTCAAACAAGAACTAAAGAAATAATGAAAGTAATGCGATCAGCTCGGGATGCAGGTTATGAAAGATTAACCGTAGCAGGAGAACCTCTATCCGAACAGCAACAACAAAAACTCGAACAAAACAAAACCCTCGAACAAAACAAAA
>CAYZIV010000206.1:1773-3574 GCA_964478475.1 uncultured Gammaproteobacteria bacterium
AAAAAATTATGTAACTAAGGGAAAATAGAATGAATTCTTCAAATAACAGGCGAATAGATACTTTTGGAGAAATAAACATAACTCCATTGACAGACATATTTTTAGTTTTATTAATCATTATGATGGTTATAGCGCCTATGCTACATGAACAAGGGCTCAATTTAGCTATACCTACTGAACATGAAGCCCAAAAAAATGAAAAAGAACCTAAAATTATAACTGTAAATATAATGAAAGATGATAAATACGATATTGATGGGAAATTTATTGAAATCAATGATCTTTCATCGCATATAAAAAACGCATTTAATGAAGAAACAGATGGATTATTAATAAAAGCAGATGAAGAATCATCTCATGGCGCGGTAGTTAAAGTTATGGATATTGCTCAAACTGTGGGAATTAACAATATTTCTGTAGTTGAAAAATATTAATCAACCTGAGTCGCGAATTAATTATCTAATTTAAGTTTAAAAAAGCCGTTGAATTTTTTTCATTCAACGGCTTTTTTAAAATCCTTAATTTATAACTTTTTAGAGCATTGTAAATAAAAGCATATATATAAAACCAAAACTCAAACAAGTTAAACCTAAATACCAATTCATCGCTGGAGGATGATTATTCCATATTTGACTTAAAGTTAATTTTTCCTGTCCATCTATTGAAACATTTTCATAGTGTGAAAAATTTTGCATTATTAACCTCCAATAATTTACTTTTTAAAATTCCAGCATAAGTTTATTTTGCTTTATTTTTATCATTGGGGCATCATTCCGAAGGTTTAAAATTTCATATCAAAAAATAGTTCTCAAGATTTAGTTTTTACAAAATTACTTTAAATTATTTTTATGCAAATGATTATAAACGTTATAACCTTTTTGTTTTCCTAACAGCCTTGCAAGCTCAGATTTATTTGCGGACATTATCCCTTCAATATCTCCAAAATATTCCAGGAGTAATTTTTTATGAACCACTTTCAACGCTGAAATATCATCAAGAATTGACTTTATAGCATTAGCTTCTCTTAACTTTCTATGATAATTTACTGCAAATCTATGAGCCTCATCCCTAATTTGCTGAAAAAGAAATAGGGCTTTTGAATTTACCGGGAAAATTACAGGCTCAGCTTTTTCCGGTAAATATATTTCCTCAAATTTTTTTGCCAATGCAACGACATTTAAATCATTTAACCCTAATTCTTCTAAAACTTCCAAAGCAGCTGATAGCTGACCTTTTCCCCCGTCCATTATTATCAAATCAGGGATTTTATTTTTGTCCTCTTTTTGTCCTGTTTTTAAAAGCCAATTATATCTTCTTTTAATAATTTCGCTCATTCCTGCAAAATCATCAGTTTGTCCTTCTTTTAGAGTTTTTATTTTAAATTTTCTGTATTCAGATTTACAAGGTTTTCCATTTATAAAAACAGCCATGCTTCCCACTGTATTTGTGCCTTGAATATGCGAAACATCAAAACATTCAATTCTGTTAGGAAAAACAGGCAAATCCAATTTTTCCTGAATAGAGCTGCCTACTTCATTCCAGTCATTTTGCAGCTGATTTAATTCATTAATTTTAAAATTTTCAAATGAAGATTCAGCATTTTTTTTTGCCATTTCAATCAGCTCAAAACTTTTTTGCTGTTTTGGACTAATTATATTGACTTTGCTGTTTTTTTTCAGACTAAGCCATTCTTTTATTGTTTTTAAATCATTATCTTCTAGCTTACAGCCTAATAACACTTCTTTTGGAATAACTGACTTGTCGATCATTTCATAATATTCTCGGAGAAAAGCCATAAAAG
>CAYZIV010000207.1:0-3567 GCA_964478475.1 uncultured Gammaproteobacteria bacterium
TCCCGAAAATTGCCAATGGGGATTATTCTTAAGAAATCACGACGAATTAACGCTGGAAATGGTCACCGACGAAGAGCGCGATTATATGTATAATCAATATGCAAAAGATCCTAAAATGCGCTTAAACCTTGGTATTCGCAAAAGGCTTGCGCCTTTAGTTGATAATAACAGACGCGTTATGGAGATTTTATATTCAATGTTATTTTCATTTCCGGGAACTCCGATTATTTATTACGGAGATGAAATCAGGATGGGGGATAATCATTATTTAGGTGACAGAAACGGAGTAAGAACACCTATGCAATGGAATTGCGACAGAAATGCCGGCTTTTCCAAAGCTTCTCCGCATAAATTATATTTACCTGTAATAATGGACCAGGTGTACGGCTATCAGTCCATAAACGTAGAATCCCAGGAAGAGCAGCCTGCGTCATTGCTGAATTTCATGAAAAGAATGATCGAAGTAAGAAAACAATACAAGGCTTTTGGCAGAGGAACCATCGAATTTATCAAGCCCAGAAACCAAAAGATCCTTGCTTATGCCCGAATTCATGAAGATCAGACTGTCATATGCATAGTTAATTTATCTAAAACTGCTGAATTTGTTGAACTTGATTTAAGTAAATACGACGGAAACAATTTGGTGGAAATATTTGACCAGCGAGTATTTCCAAAAATATGCGGAGACAGATATGTTTTCACAATGCAACCACATTCATTCTTCTGGTTCGAAGTCAAAGACGGCCACCACGACGAAGAATAAACGGATTAATAGAGGAATTAAAAGAATGATATACGATGTCATCACATATTTAGGAATAGCATTTATCGCAGTGACAACAATATATTGGGCGGTTAAATTTACTAGAATTAACCACTGTAAAGAAAAATAAACAAATTTTTTCTACTAATAATTTATATAATTTAAACCGATTTAAAACATTGTGTCATCCTGAACTCGTTTCAGGATCTAAGTAATAAACACTTGATTACTAAAAATGTTTCCCTGTAAGATTTATAAAACAAGTTCGAAATGACTGATATGCTAGTCTCAATACTTTATACACAGGTATCATTCATAAAAAAACCAATAATAATTATTATGTAAAATGAGCCGTTTTTGAACTTTTGGACCTAATAGGCTAACTGCAAAAAATAAAGTCCTCTTAAAACGGATTCTGTGAGCTGTAATTTTATTTAAATTTCGTATTTTATAAAAAACATAAAAATTCAACCAAAAATCAAATTTCGGAAAATCAGAAATTTTGCTTTGGAAAAATTTTTAGCAAAAAAAATAAAAAGAAGGGGAATAAGTCCCCTTCAAAAAATTGACAGACTTTTTAGGAAACCAAAGAATCAAACCGCAATCAGGTCGAAATCTTCCCTGCTTATAAGTCTGTCTGTCCCCAATTCCCTTCTTTCCACCCGAATTTTGTTTTTTTTTAAATCCCAGTAGCTGTTAGAATAGTGAAAACCTTTAGCGGTATTAGGTTTATATTGTCTATGATTTTTTTGTTCAACCAAACGGTATTTATTTTCTTCCAGGTATTTATTAGCTTTTTTACCGCGTAAAATTTCTGATTTAACTCTGCCAAAGAGATTTACGCTCTCTACTTCAATAACGGTAATATTACATTTTGGATTATTGCATTTACCTATTTTCATTATTTTCAATCCATCATCATCAGTAAAGGTGAAGCGTCTAGGTTTAATAATTTTTCCGCAGCATTTAAGCAACTCAAATCCCCCTTGTCGATCATTTTGAGAAAACATCTCTCTACAGACACCGCCGAGCCATTCCGCTAAGCACTAGAACAAGTTTAATCACCTGCAAATTAAAATATCAGGCATAAACTTAAAAACCCGAATATTTTCATTTAATATAATTATTCAATTATTAATTGTTCAACCAATCCCTGATTACAAACAAAGATTTTAATTTAGGTGATATTTTGATTTTATCAATATTTTTAAACAATGTTTGTAAACTTAGATTAAGAAAATTTTTGAAAGATTGAAGATTTAATCAATTTCATATCAGAGAGCTTATACAGCTCATTTAAAAACATATGTTTATCGATTATAAGAATTTCTACGTTATCATATACATTTATTTTCTCTGTAAGTTGTCTTAAGTTATTAAATCTGCTTATCCATCTTTTAAAATAGACGTTAAATTTATTAATTTTATTTTCATCTTCCACCAACTCTGAAATAAATTCTTGCAGAAAAATCTCTTTACAATTCATGTAACGACCCCTTGCTATACTAAAAACAATATTTCCTTTGCAGGAATTTAAAGAACTTATAAAATTTTTTATAAAAAAACAAGAAATTAAAAATTTAATTCAGATTTCTTAATTAAAAAGTTTTTGCATTGTAT
The DNA here is from genome assembly GCA_964478475.1 of uncultured Gammaproteobacteria bacterium. Lineage (GTDB taxonomy): Bacteria > Cyanobacteriota > Vampirovibrionia > Gastranaerophilales > UBA9971 > CAYZIV01. The sequence continues at coordinate 2,384 of CAYZIV010000207.1, forward strand.
AAAAAGAATAAAAATTAAAGTTTCAATTTTTTAGACCTTCAATTTTTTAAACATAACCAGTATAATTCAACATAACTTATAAAGTTTATTGTAAGGAATTATATCATCATTGTCAAGGATTTTTTCCTTGAAAAATAAATTAACAAAAAATATTATTTAATTTATAATTTATACAATTTAAACACTTCAGGCTCATTAAATGGATGCATCTAAACGATTAAAAAAAATACGGCACAAAACCGGGTTAAGTCAGGAAAAATTTGCCTTTTTACTTAATGAAAAAACCAGCCGAATAAACAGCATTGAATCAGGCAAACAAATTAAATTTCCATACGATCTCGCGGAAAAAATCCTTAAAATTTTACCTTATGAACATTACAATTTTGTATGGATAACTACCGGATCAGGAAATCCGATCGCAAACAAAGACGAAACAAGTATGAATTACCTTGATAATGTAACTGATAGCGAATTCGATCTGGTTTCCTACTGTTTGAAAACCAATAAAGAACTAACCATTATGCTTTTAAAAAAATTGCAAACAGATGAACACTCGGTTAAAAAATTTCTGTTGGAAAATTAATTCTTTATAGAAATGTGTTGATTAATTCGGGTCGCGAATTAGATAAAAAAATAACAACCTGATGATATTTCTAAAAATCCCCACCCACAGCCACCCTTAAATGGTGGTTAAAGACGAAGTCTTTAACAATTTCTATATAGATTTTTAGAAATATCATCAAAAGTTAATTCGCGACGCAAAGTTATTATTAACCTGTCCTTGCTAAAAACCGCAATCACGGGTAAAATTTAGATATAATAACATTTATCGGGTAAATTTCTTGAAATTAATTATACAAATACCTTGTTACAATGAAGAAAAAAGCCTCCCGGAAACATTATCCTGTCTTCCCAGAGAAGTTAAGGGATTTACCAAAGTGGAATGGCTAATAATTAATGATGTATGTTTAGATGACACTGTACAAATAGCCAAAATTTACGGCGTTGATCATGTAATAAGCCTTAATAAAAACAAAGGGCTTGCCAGTGCGTTTACCGCTGGAATAAATAGCTGCCTGACCTTGGGAGCAGATGTTATAGTAAATACAGATGCTGATAATCAGTATAATGCCGAGGATATAGAAAAACTTACAACCCCCATTTTGGAAGGAAAAGCGGACATT
>CAYZIV010000208.1:0-3550 GCA_964478475.1 uncultured Gammaproteobacteria bacterium
GGATTAGATTTAAATAAAAAATAAATCTGTAGGGAAAAAGAAAAAGAAGAAAAGGTTATTTTGGATATCCTTGGAATTATTTCAATAGCGTCTGGATAATTTCATTAATTTTCAAATAAAGCTCATTTAAGACGTTTTTTTGCTCTGGTGATAATATTACACCTTCTCGATTAAATTTCTTTGTAATTTGGTTCAAATTTGAGCCTATTTTGGATAATTCAGATAAGAGTTTAACCCTGGCCGGGTCCGGTTCGATAAGAACCGACCGGTCAGCAGCTGTACGTAAAAACACGGAAACAGGCATTTTCATTCGGTTTGCTTTATTTTTAATCATTTGATATTCGTCTGCAGTAAGATGAATTGTAAAATGATGGTCTCTTTTAACTTTCTTTTTTGGTCTCATTTTTATAGACTTAATCCTTTATTTCTTTTTTTCTTTTTCTTTTTTTCATCTTTATTTTCACCAGGTGAATTTCTCGGGTAAATCCCACTAGTGTAAGTAGGGGAAATTTGTGGAGATTCTGTGGAAGGGGTAAAATCTTTTTTAATGGGTTTGTTTTCAGTTTTGATACTTGCAACTTTGTATCGATTTTGTCGCTCTTTGAAATGCTCCTGGATTTTGGCGTAACTCAAATTTCTGTCAATTGTACTTGCTTTGTATATTCGTCCTTTAAAATGAAAACGATATCCATTTCCAGCTTTATTTTTTTCGGTTTTGATTCCATTAAAATTCATCAAGTAAATAAATTTATCTTCACTATTGGAGCGAATTAAACCTTCATTAATTAAATTCTTTAATTCTTGTTTATCGGTTAATTGACCATCATTTTTTAACCGATCTTTCATTTCTTGAATACCACGATTATAATTTTTTTCGGGATTTAAACTTTTCTCCGGAGTTTTACGAAGGTTATATTTTTCTTCGAGCTCCATCAAGATTTTACGAGCTTGTTTTTTTTCAAAATATGGATGCGTATTTTTTCCATCAAAATCAATTTTGTTAATGACCAGGTGCAAATGTTTATGTTGTTTATCATTGTGCATAAATGCAGCATACTGATTATTTGTATATCCTGATTTTTCCAAATAATCATTGATTAAATTATTAAGCATTTCAGGATTGAGTTTGTCTTTATCTTCCGGGGCAAAACTAATTACATGATGCTTTATTATTTTTTCTACTCTTGGGTTAAGTTCAGCACATAATAAAAATTCATTTGTTAATTCAGCAGGAGAGGATCCGCCAACATTTTTAGAAATGATTTCAGATTTTTCTCGTTCCAGGTAATTAAAAATTCCTGCGGGGTATGATCCTGATGTAATTCTTCCAACCATATTTTTTAATTTTTCCCGTCCGGGAAAATATTTTGCGAGGTAACACCGAGCAAAATCAAGATTCCATTAAGACCGTAAAACGTAGCGAAGCGGAGTTTAGCGTGTCGCAAATGGCATCTTGCTATTCCCTTCGATTTGTCAAATGTAGTATAAATTTTACAAATCTGCAAATCGAAAGGAATCGGTTGTAATGCACTAAAATAGTGCATTCTTAGAAATAGGAGTAATATTTTTAATTTTGTTTTTTAGTATATTTAACGTATATTTACGGTATATTAACACGGTAAAATTTTAATGAATTATGGAAGCAAATTATGAAAAAACACAAAAGAGATTGATAAATAAAACCTGTTTAAATTGCGGAAATGAATTTGAAGCAAAATCACATCGAGCAAAATTCTGTTCTGATAAATGTAGGTTTGCATATCATCAACGAGAAAGAAGGCGAAAGGAAAAAAAAATGAGTTGGATTAAAAAACTAGATAGTAAACATTGGACTATGATAGGAATTATATTTGTGTTAGTCGCTTTTATAATTGGATTACTTATACTCTTAAATAATTTGGCTGCTGGCTAAATGATTACTTCTTTTCATTTCCCTAAAGGAGTTAAAACATAGATAGAATAAGGAAAAGAACAATATATCAAAGTATCTATATAATTCGATACGTCGCGCGGAATGTTTTATCGTTTATTTCTTCCTTCCCGCTTCTCGCTTTGTTCGTTCCATTTGATTTGATTTTTTGATTTTGTTTTTTCTCTCTTTTTCTCCTTTTCGGCTTTGTGGGTTTTCTGTGGTTCTATTAAATTTTTTTTGGGTGATGGGAGTTATTAACAATTTTTCTTGCTTTGATCAGATTGTATATAAAATCAAAAAGGTATATACACAGATCGACCCTTGTAAATAATTGATTATCAAGGCTCCCAAAATTAAAAAAGACAAATCCTCGGATTACTCAGTATCAGGCACTTACGGCGGTCAAAATGCACTTAAAAAACTGTGTGTCAAATAAATAATGGTATATGGCACTGATTTTAAAAAAGACAAATCCTCGGATTAGGGGGAAAAAAACAGGCTTAAAAAAGACAAATTCTCGGGATATTAAGACAAAATAAAAAGACAATCATTTTTATTTGTCTTTTATTTATTATATTTGTTCAAAACTAATTTATTACGATATGTCAAATATAAAATTATTAACTAAAAAAGTGCGGATACACGAATATTTGTCCGAAGCATTACGACAGGCCAACATGAAAGAAATAGAAATGGAATTATCTATGTTTCTTTTTGCTAAAATGACAAAATCACATGAAAATGTTACGGTGTATCATTTAAACATAAAAGAATTACAAAATTTAACAGGGCATAGTTATAATTTAAATGATTATGTAAGGGCTGCTAAAAGGCTAAGAGAAATAACTTTTGTAATTGACCGTGAAAAATCAATTTTGGTTACAGGTCTTATAAACGATGCTGATTTCATTAAAGGTAAGGGAACGGTTGAAGTAACCATATCCAAAAAACTAAAGCCTTATTTAATGGATTTATTTTTGCAATGGACAGAACATCAATTATTCTCGATGTTAAATTTAAAATCAAAACATTCCAAAAAAATTTACATGTACCTGTGTCAAAATAGACCAAAATCAGGATATATAAGAAATACTCTCGAAGCAATTAACCTAAAAACATTCAAGGAAAAAACAGGTTATATTGACCTTGAAACAGGCGAAGAAACTTACACAAATTTTGGAGATTTTAATAAAAGGGTTTTAAAAGTTGCAAAAAAAGAAATAAACGAATTAACAGATATTCGGTTTGCTTATAAACCTGTAAAATGGGGGCGTGAAGTTGTGGCTTTAAACATTGATATTGAAAACAAAAAGAATGATGAAGTTATATCCAGTAAATTCGAAGCCTTTGGAATAATGGCAAATCAAAATAAATCATTAGAGGAAAATTTACAGAACATCAGCGATTTTGAAAAGTTGACAAAAATCTATGAACTAAGCGAAGCACAGGCAAAAAAGGTTTTAAGAATGTTGGATAGAACTATGCTTTTTGATGAACTTAAAAAGGTGGATAAAGCAAAAAAGAATAATAACATAAAAAAATCTGTTGGGGGTTACTCTATTAGAACGATTAAAAACGCTTTTGGATTAGATTTAAATAAAAAATAAATCTGTAGGGAAAAAGAAAAAGAAGAAAAGG
>CAYZIV010000209.1:0-3545 GCA_964478475.1 uncultured Gammaproteobacteria bacterium
TAGGAATTAGCTCTTCCAGAGGCGTCTTTTTAACTCCTGATTTTGAAAATTTTATCCCTCTTTTGCCTTTAACGCTATTTTTAAATATATTTTTTTTCATAAATTATTCCTTATGCAAAAAATATCCAGCTAAGTAACAAATTAAAAAGTAGAATAGCAACTGCCGTCCATATAGCAGATCTTGTTGTAGATATTCCTATTTCTTTCGCGCCTCCTACGGTTTTTAATCCATGGCAAGTGCAGATAAGCGCAATAAGTATTCCAAAAATTGCTGCTTTAAGAAGACTTATCCAAATATCATAACTGGCTGTATAAAGCCATACTGATTTTAAATAAAGATAAGGATGAAGCTGTACTGAGGATTTTGCGACCCACATTCCTCCAAAAATTCCAATTAATTCCGCAATTATAGTTACTAAGGGAACAACAATCATTCCTGCAAGTAATCTTGGTATAAGAAGATATTCAATAGGATCAATTTTTAGAGCTTTAAGTGCATCTATTTGCTCTGTTACGCTCATATTGCCTATTTCAGAGGTTATGGCAGTTCCTGCTCTTGCTCCTATAGCAAGACTTGCAAAAATCGGAGCCATTTCTCTTGTTATTGCAATAGAAACAAGTCCTCCTATATAAGCATCGGCTCCGGATAGTATGAATTGTTCTGCGACTTGTAGTGAAAGGACAGCTCCTGTAACCATACAAATCGTTAAAGCTATAGGCAATGAATCATAACCTATAGTTGCAGCTTGTTGGATTGTATTTTTAAGGTTAATTTGACCCTTAACAATTTTTTTAATTGCTATAAAAAGATTTATTACGCAAAAACCAATAAAATTAATTATCATAGACCGGACTGCACCAGTGTTTGTATTTTTTTATCCTACCTTTTACTATATCAAAATATAAATTTTGAATCTTTTGAGTTACAGGACCTATTTTCCCGTCTCCGACAGGTCTATGGTCTATGCTGGTTATTGGACTAACTTGTGCCCCAGTGCCGCAGAAAAATGCTTCATCTGCCATATACAATTTTGTTCGGTTTATGGCTGTTTCTATTACTTCCAGTCCGAAATCTTTTTCTGCTATTTCTTTTATAGTATTTCTTGTTATTCCTACCAAAATATTATCTGTTGTTCTTGAAGTGATTAGTTTTCCGTCTTCTACTAAAAAAAAGTTCATTGCACTACCTTCTGATACGTGTCCATCTCGTGAAAGAACAAGTGCTTCGTCAAAACCTGCCTTAACCGCATCTGTTTTTAACAGCCCTGTATTTACATAAGCTCCTGAAATTTTTCCTCTTGGAGGAATAGTGTTGTCATCAAGCCTGTTCCAGTTTGAAACACAAACGCTTAATCCTTTTGAAATGTCAACATAATCACCTATCCAGCAGGTAAAAATAAGAAAAGAATCTTTTCCTGTTAGCTTAGGTCCTATTTCGCATGCGCTTTTATACAAAGTCGGCCTTATGTAAATGTCTCCTTGCGGTTTGTTTTTTTTCAGTAACTCAGTTGTAATATCGCACATTTCTTTTATTGAATATTCGGGTTGCATAAACATTATTTTTGAATTTTTATGCATTCTCTCATAATGCTCTTTCATTCTGAAAATGTAAATTTGCTTTTCTTCTTCGTTCCAATATCCTCTAATTCCCTCAAAAATAGAAGTGCCATAAAGAAAAGCATGTGTTTTTACACTTATTTTTGCGTTTTCCTCCGGAATAAATTCTCCGTCCATAAATACAAATTGTGTATTAGTAGTTAAAGATTCCTCTGACATAAGAAGCCTCCCTTATTGTTGGGTATGATTTTATAATAAAGAATACAACTAATAAAATAAAAAGTAAAAATCATTTTCTTATAAAAAATTAAGAATTTTATGATATATTTAAACTTCTATTGTAGTTTATATATTTTTTGTAAATGAATTTTGAGATTTTATTTGATTATATTTCAGAAATACAAGCTGATATTATAATAAAATTGCTATTGTCTCTTTTATTTGGACTTTTAATTGGTCTTGAGAGAGAGTTAACTAATAAAACTGCCGGATTAAGAACACATATCCTTGTTTGTGTCGGCGCTACGGTATTTACAATTCTTTCGATATACGGTTTCAGTGACATTATTAGGCCGGGAATTCAATCTGTAAATGATCCTTCAAGGATAGCTGCTCAAATTGTAACGGGAATAGGTTTTATTGGCGGTGGAGCGGTTCTGCATTATGGAGTTAATGTTTTTGGATTGACTACTGCTGCTACTTTGTGGATTACAGCAAGCATTGGAATGGCTGTTGGTGCAGGATCATTTTTTCTGGCTGGTTTTGCTGCTTTCTTGACCTTTATAGTTCTAGTTGGCATTAGAAAACTTGAAAATATCTTTCTTTCACGATATGCGGTTAAAGGAGGGAGAATAAAGGTCACAGTCTCCTGTTTAGAAGAAAATCAACCAGATATCCATAAATGGTTTTATAGTGAATTTAAAAATATTCAAGAAATAAGCACTGATAGGTTTGAAGCTAAAGAGGGTATTGTAAAAATCACTTTTGTCCTGGATATTCAAAAATATGATCCAATTAATATCGTTTATGAAAAAATTTCCAATTTGTCAAATGTTGAATCTTTTTCAGTAAAACAAATTATGATGTAAATTTTATTCATGTTTGTTGCAAGATAACAGTTTGTATTTATGGAGCGACGGATAAAAATTTTTTGTTATTTTTAAAATTTTAAGCAAATTTTTCTTTTATCGGTTTTTACAAATTTAAGTATGTTTAAACATCAAGGGAAAATTTTTAATGTTTGCGACACAAAATTTGTCCGTTAAACCTAATTATATAATCTACAATAGACCGAATATTCTTTCTTTTAGAGGCGATGCTGCAAAAGATCCGATTGATGGTCAGTTGAAGTTCAGCACTGTGTCGGAGGCAGAAAGTTATGCCAGTAGAGAATTTTATATTGAAACAAATTTTCGCGATGATGTAGATATGGCAAATATTACGATGAATGCGCTTAAAGATGTAAAAAATGCGGGTTATAAATTGCCGAATTATATAATGGCAAATCCCTGGCGGTTTCCGGACAGGAAAAAGGAATTAGAGCTCGAGTCAGGGAAATTAATGGTTACAACCATTCCTGCGGAATTTGATTCAAATAACAAAACTGTATATTTGAATTCACAATTCCCGTGGAATAAAGTTGCAGAAGTCGTTAAAAACCAATATGTCAAAAATAATTATTCCACAGATAGCCCTAAACATATTCTTTACCATGAAATCGGACATTATCTTCATTATATAGGTAATCCGGTAGTGTACGGTGAAACTGAGAACGTACCTGTTTCAGACCAGGATAAAAAAATATTAACAGAACAGGTAAGTAAACGAGCATCAGAAATTGACTATGGAGAAGCCGTTGCCGAAATTTTCGCCGGAATAATGAGCGGCAAAAATTATTCTCAAGAAGTTATTGATATTTATGACAAATGGAATGGTCCCCATCCAGGAATGGAATATAAATATTACCAGCCTTTTAGAGTCCCTGTTTT
>CAYZIV010000210.1:0-3513 GCA_964478475.1 uncultured Gammaproteobacteria bacterium
GTTCATCTTCAACAGATTTTGCAATATTTCTCATATTTTCATCGTCGATTTTTATATAAACATCTGTTTCCAGTGAACTTCCAATTTTCTTTTCAGCTCTAGCCGGTTCTATTGCTTTTGTTACAATTTCTCTAAGATCAATAATATTGTCCCATTTATCATTAAGCTCATAATTTTTAAATTCCTCAGTTACTACAGGCCAATCAGAGAGAAGAATGCTCTCGAACGGCTTATTAGAATTCGGGAAAGCATGCTGCCAGATATCTTCTGCAAGATGCGGAGTTACCGGCACAAGAAGCCTTGTTAAACCATTGAGAATTTCATATAATACGGTTTGACTGGACCTTCTTGATAAAGAATCCTGACCTGCGGTATAAAGCCTGTCTTTAACTATGTCAAAATATAAAGAGCTCAAGTCAATAGCGGCAAAATTCTGGATAAGCTGGTAATATTTATAAAATTCATAATTTTCAAAAGCCTGTGTTACTTTTTCTACAAGGATTTGCAGCTTATGAAGAGCATATTTATCGATTTCATTTAGATCGTCATATTTCACGATATTGACTGAAGGGTCGAAATCATAAAGGTTTCCGAGCATAAATCTTGCACTGTTTCGGACCTTTCTAAAAATTTCAACCAACTGTTTGACGATGTTGTCACTGATTTTAACATCATGAGTATAATCAACGCTTGCCGCCCAGAACCTTAAGACATCAGCTCCATAGGTGTTTATAACCTTTTGAGGCTCTACAACATTGCCCATACTTTTGCTCATCTTGCGTCCCTGTCCATCCAGCACAAAACCATGGGTTAAAACGGCTTTATATGGAGCTTTTTCGTTCACTGCAACGCTCGTTAACAATGAAGATTGAAACCATCCTCTGTGTTGATCTGATCCTTCGAGATATAACTCAACAGGAAGTTCCCCGAGCTCTTCTTTTCTGGCTTCAACAACAGCAGAATGAGTTATTCCGCTATCAAACCACACGTCCATTATGTCACTTTCCTTGCGGAAGTTATCACTTGTGCAATAAGGACATCTGAAATCTTCCGGCAAAAGCTCTTTTGCGCTATATTTACACCAGGCATCAGATGATTCTTTTTCGAAAATTTGAGCAACATTTTCGATGGTTTGACTTGTGATAATGGACTTGCCACAATCATCGCAGTAAAATACAGGTATCGGAACGCCCCACACTCTTTGTCTACTAATACACCAGTCAGAGCGCGATTCTACCATGTTATAAATTCTCTGTCTTCCTGACGCAGGTACCCATTGGACCTCATCAATGGCTCTAAGAGTTTTATCTCTAAAAGCTTCAACGTCTATAAACCATTGTTCCGTTGCCCTGTATATAACAGGTTTTTTACACCTCCAGCAATGCGGGTAGCTGTGTGAAATTTCACCATGTCCAAGCAGTGAACCGATCTCCTGAAGGTGAGTTATAATTTCTTGATTAGCTTTATTATATCTGAGCCCTGCAAACCTGCCGGCTTCCTCCGTGAAAATTCCTTTTCCTGTAAGCGGTGAAACAACCTCAAGTCCATATTTTTGTCCTATTTCATAATCTTCCAGACCATGGCCTGGCGCTGTATGGACGCAACCAGTTCCTGTTTCTGTTGTAACGTGTTCCCCAAGGATTATCGGGCTTTCTCTATCCATAAAAGGATGCAAAGTCCTTATATTTTCAAGCTGATCTCCGAAAGTTTTTTCTAAAACCCTGTAACTGCCTTCTTCCCATCCTGCTCCTGAAGCTGTAGATTCGAGAAGTTCTGTTGCAATAATGTAAACTTCCCCATCTTTTTCGACAAAAGCGTATTCAAGCTTTGGATGTATAGCAATAGCAAGGTTTGCCGGAATAGTCCACGGTGTTGTTGTCCATATCACGGAATAAAGCGGCTTGTCAATATTTAAACCTGCTGTGCTATAAGCCTTTTTAACATCTTCATCCTTAACTTTGAATTTTACATATATACTGTGTGATTTATGGTCAGCATACTCAACCTCGGCCTCTGCAAGAGCTGTTTCACAGTCCGCACACCAGTATACAGGTTTTAATCCTTTATAAACATAACCTTTTTTGCTTATTTCTCCAAAAATTCTTATCTGATGAGCCTCAAATTCAGGCGCAATGGTTATGTAAGGTTTCTCCCAATTTCCCCACACTCCAAGTCTTTTGAAGTTATCCTCTTGTCCTTTGAGGTTTTTCATGGCAAATTCTCTGCTTTTTTGTCTCAATTCAAGAGGAGTAAGGGCTTCTCTGCCGCCTTTGACTGATTTTACAACAGCATTCTCAATTGGCAGCCCATGGCCGTCATAACCGGGGACATACGGGCTGTAGTAACCTCTTTGAGATTTGTATTTTACTACAATGTCTTTCAGAATCTTGTTCAGAGCTGTTCCGATATGAATTTTGTCGGAACTCAGGTACGGAGGACCGTCGTGAAGCACAAATTTATTTTGCTTGTCACGCTGTGCCAGGTTTTTTTCGTAAATTTTATTCTCTTCCCAGAATTTTTCTATATCCAATTCGCTAATTGCCGCATTAGCTTTCATTTTAAAGTCAGTTTGCGGAAGATTAAGCGTATCTTTATAGTTTATTTGCTGTTGTTCAGTCATTTCTTTTTCCCTTTTATGCTTCTTTTTCCCAATTATAAAACAAAAAGATTTTCTGCGTTTTGAGAAGTTATATTTGCGACCTCTTCAAAGCTTATACCTTTTATTTTCGCTATTTCCTCAGCAACGAGTTTAATTTTTGAAGGGTCATTTTGCTTACCCCTGAATGGATGTGGGGCAAGAAAAGGAGAATCTGTTTCTAAAAGCAGCCATTCCAGCGGTATTTTCTCAGCAACTTCTTTTGGTTTTTTAGCGTTTTTAAAAGTCACAGGACCTCCAAGAGCTATGTAATAACCGATTTTTACGCATTCCGACGCAAACTCGGCGCTTCCTGAAAAACAGTGCATCACGCCTTTCACCTGCGGAAATTCTTTCAAAATCTCTATTGTATCAGCATGAGCTTCTCTATTATGAACGATCAGAGGCAGGTGCAATTCCTTGGCAAGTTTAATATGCTCTCTAAACACGTGTTTTTGCATATCTATAAACGATTTATCCCAATAAAAATCAAGCCCTGTTTCGCCTATAGCGACAATTTTTTCATGTTGAGCGTTTTGTTTGAGCTTATCATAATTCTCATCCTGCCAATCCTTGGCTTCAGAAGGATGAACAGATACAGCTCCATAAATATTTTCATATTTTTCAATGATATTAATTATTTTAGGCGTATCGTGCAAAGTAACGCCCGGAATTATAATTTTTTCAACACCTGCTTTTTCAGCTTCGTTTCGAATTTCTTCAAAACAAACTTGAAATTCTTCAAAATCCAAGTGAGCGTGTGTATCTATAAGTCTATAATTAGCGTTCATAATAATATTTTAATTTAAATAAACTGTACATCCAATTTATTTTTAATTGAATATTAACTTTTGATCAACACCCGGTTCAGAAAAATA
>CAYZIV010000211.1:0-3500 GCA_964478475.1 uncultured Gammaproteobacteria bacterium
TTGTTAACAGGTGTTCCGCCTGTTTGTTTAATCTTGAAGGCATTGGCTTCTATGTCTGCGACGATATTTCCTTCTCCCTGGCTTAGTCTGATGAAATATTTATCACCTATTTCAATAGGGTAAGCCAGATAAAAACCTTGAGGAATTATTTTTCCGTTATAATTAACACCTGTCGATAAGCCAAAAACCGGTTCTTCCCGCGCAGGTCTTTCGAACATCAATTTATTTCTATTTTGTTTTTCCTGAAGAAGTCCTTCTTCTTTAAGTTTTTTATCAACTTTCTTGTCTTTTTTATTGATCTTTTCTATTGCTTCAACCGCGTTTTGGAACTCCTCATCTGAAATAATTCTCTCAAAATCCGCTTCTTTGTGATTATTGTATATGTCATCCCAGCTTTCAAAAGCTGTAACCGGTTCTGTAACCTTAAATACAGTTATAATAAAAAATATTGTTAAAAAGTGTTTTAAAAATTTTTTCATAATCATAATTTTAAGGATGTATTCATAAAAATCAGTTCTTTTGATATTCAAGAGATAAATCAATTTGTTTGAAAATTTCTAAGAGCGTTTTTAACACATCTTTTTCCTGTAATTTAAGATTTTTTGCTATTTTTTTGTAGTCGGCAGCTTTTAAAAATCTTAGTTCAAATATCCTTTTGATTTCTTTTTCCGGGTTTTCTTCATCCATTTTTTTTATGGTTTTTTTCAACGTATTTATTTTTTCTTCAGAAATATCTATCTCCGGCGGTTTCTCAGGAACGGTAAGTTCGAGGTTGTATAAAATTTCACCATTTTCATTCAGGTCGTATTTTATTGATGTTTCGTTGAAATCAAAGAGCTCTTTGATCTTTTTCTTCTTTTCTTCTCTTAATGTTTCTCCGTTTTTTATAACGTCAATAATTACCGAGCTAATGATTTTTTTAACATAAACTTCGGAAGAAGAAATATCATTCGTGTCTTTGAAAAAACTTTCAAGTCTTTTAACGCTCTCTTCCATCATTTCTTCAAACAAATCATGGTTGCTTTTAAAACCCGGGCTCTGTTTGATTATTTTTTCTATTAATTCTTTTTGTTTACTTTGCTTTTTCATAAATTCTCTAATTCAATCCTTTAAATTGTTATTAAAAGTTTAAATTTAATAGTTTCTTCTTTTGAGAGGTTTTTGGGTGAACCCATTTCTTTTAAGTTTTTATTCAAAACTTTGAGACAAATATTATTAACCCTCTGTGATTCGCTTTTATCAGATATTTCGCTTTGTAGAATTTTTCCTTTGGCATTCATTTCAGCATAAATGCTTATATTTGTATTATTTATATCTGCTCCCGGGGTGTAAAGTTCTTTTGAAAGATCTGATTTTAGTTGGTAACCTATATCAAGGAAATATTTTTTTATTTGGGGATCTCTTGCTATAGACGCCCCTAGCTCCCAGGATATGTTTTTAATTTTAATTTCTTTTGGTTCTTTTTTTTCTTTCTCTTGTTCTTTTAAATCGGAATCATCGGCTATTAGCTTATTCCAGTCCGGTTGAGCCGGTTTTTTGTTTTCTTCATGTCTAACTGTCTTGATTACCTCTTTTGTGTAAGACTTTAATGGCTCCCTCTCTCTTTTTATTTGTTTCACCTGAATTTCTTTTTCTTTTTCTTTAGTAACAGTTGTTTCTGTTGGATTGACCCTGGAAATTTTAACCTGTTTGTTGATTTGTCCTAAATATAAGAATAACACCGTTGTTGATAAGGTAATTGCAAGAGTAAATGCCACTATATTCTTATCTTTAAATAGTGTTTTAAGATTTAAACTTCTTTTTTCTCTATATTCGCTTACCTGATCATTCGGTGTCTCATTGTCGAAAATATTTAAAAAGTCTGTCGGGCTTATTTCTTCAGAGGTTTTTTGGCTTTCTTCATAAATTATTATACCCTCTTCGTTATTTTGGTCTGACTCGCCTTTTTTGTTAAGAACTGTAGAATAACCGTCAAAAGTTTTTTCCACAGTTTTTTCTTTTTTGTTTTTAACTATAAAGTCTTCAGACGATTCAGTGGCGTCTTCTTTGATTACTTCTTTTTGCTCCGGTTTTTCAAGATAATTATCCTGATCAGTGCTCTTTTCTTCTGATTGATTATTTATATTATGGTCAAAGAAAGAAAGCAAATCGTTTATATCGTTTTCTTCGTTGATTATTTCTACATCGTTCAGGGTTTCTAAAATATTTACTACTTCATCGTCTGTTTCTTCCGGTTTTTTTAAAAAATGCTCAGAAGAACTGGAATGTTTTTCCGGTAAAGCTGGTTGGTGTTCTTCTTTAGAATCAATATGGTCTTCGTTTAGAAAATCTTCATTTAAAATGTTTTCATTTAAGATATTTTCATCCAAAATGTTTTCATCCAGAATATTTTCTTCGGATAAACTATCTGTCTTGTCTTCTTCATCTTTTTGATCATTTTGATCGCTGCTGATTAATTCATCAGCCCAATCCCGGTATTGTTTTTTCTTCGGCTTAGCCTCTTCTTTAACTTCTTCTTCTTTTGAAGTTTCTTCTGTTACAGGCTCATCAGAAAGTTTGTCCTCTTTGCTTTCTTCTGTTTTAACCTCTTCCTCTTTGTTTTCTTTGTCCTCTTCTTTTTTATCCTTTTTGTCGTCAACAATTTTTACTTCGGTTTCTTCTCCTCTTAAAACAGGATCTCCGCTAAATAACCTTAGCGTATAATCATCATCTATTAATAATTTGTTTTTTATAGTCTTTAAATCATTATCATATCTACATAAAGCAATAAATTCTTTTCTGCAATTACTACAGTTATGCAAATGTTCCAGCAAATAATTTTTGTTTTCTTCAGTAATTTCACCATCTATAAACGGAAAAAAGAATTCTTCCGTTTTTTGATGATCCCAGGCAATATATTTTCTGGGCTCTGCGTTTATTGTTTTTATTGCTTTTTTGAGTTCCTTAATGGGGTTTAATTCATCAGAATCAACCGCATAATAATTCTTGCTTCCTTCTGTCCTGGAAATATCTTCTGCTTTTATATAACCTATGATTTCAGCTTTTTCCAGATCTTTGTCTATTCTGATTCCCACATATATATCAGGCTGAATTTTTCCGGAAAAATGTTCTTTAGGTACGCATAATTGAGGATATTCATCGTTTATAACAGCCCGTATGTCAATGATCACATTGTCTTCGGTCCGTATGTCCGCTATATCAATTTTTTCTACAATAGGTATAACCTGGTGCAGACAATCTTCTGTGGAATGTTTTATCTTGTTCTCTTTTAAATATTCAGAAAAAACATCAATAGCAAGCTCGGAAATAAAGGCCCTGTTTTGAGGATTTTTATTTCCTATAGATGCTAATTTACTCAATATAAATTGAGTTTTTTCTTTATTTAAATTTTTATAAACTGTTTTAGACATATTAATCCGGACAAATTTAAAACATATTAAAAATATAAAGAGGACTTTTCAATTATATAAAGATTTTTTCTTTATGGTTATCATTAATAT
>CAYZIV010000212.1:0-3490 GCA_964478475.1 uncultured Gammaproteobacteria bacterium
TTCCAGGTTTTTTCTTTCCTGAAAATAAATTTCATCATACTCGTATCCCTGCTTTACAGCCAATTTTAATCTTTTTGATCCGTGTTCTTTGATCCATTTTTGTTTCCGGCATTCAAGCAATTCCGCCTTCTCGATCTTTTCTTTTGCTAGTCTTTCCTGCTCTGCCTTCTCAGCCTCTTTTTCTGCTTGTTTCTCGGCTTTGTTTTTCAAATACTCTGCTTTTTCTTTTTCGAATTCGGCGTCCAGTTTTTTTTGCAGTTTTTCGGCTTCGGCTTCGGCTTTTGCCCGTTGCAAATCTTCGTTAAATAATTCTAAAAGATAAGTTTCTGTAGGTTCCTGGTCGAAAAAAATATGGATACGGTCATATTTTTTGATCCTTGCTTTTTCCTTTTTAACACTTTTTTCAAACCAAAAATCGGTTTCTGCAATAACAATAGGTTTGCGGAGGATCGATTCTTTTAAGGGGTAACCTTTGCCGTAAAGGTCTAAGTAAAGCAGCCCTTCCGGTGTGATCTTCGCAAGTTTAATGAGTTTTGAATCAGGTTTGACCGGGATATTGCATTCCTGATATTCTTTTGCATTTTCCCCGGCGCATACTAATTTTTTTTGCAATTTTTCGCTGGCTCTGAAAAAGATTTTGATTGTTACTTCGCTTGTTTGATTTTGTGTTGTGTTCATTTTGTCCTCGCTTTTTTTGGGTTAATGTCTGCTTAAATTTACAATCGTGTTTTTTAAAAAGCAATACTTATTATCAATTATTTTATCTTTTTTTGCTTTTTACAGGTTTACACTACTAGGTATATAACAATTTTCAATTCCGTGGTTTATTACGGCGTTTATCCCGGTCTTTGGTTTACTTACGGGCGAATAAATAGCGGAACCATTGGAAAACCGGGCATTACAGATTAATTGCTCTCCATACCGGGAGAATATATTCCTGATTTGCTTCTCTGTTTTTTCTTTGAATGTTTCAATTTTAGTTTTCAACCGGGCAAAGTTCCGCCTTGAAATAGCGCATTCAAACAGTTCTAGGTCTTTTGTCCGGCAGTCGCCAATATAGTCGAAGTGATCCTGTAAGTTATCAAAATCGCAATTATAGTCATCAAGCAAAAGCCACTCAAAATCCAAATTTGCGTCAGTATAATAGCCGGATCGGATTTGTATTTTGCAAGTTGGATAAATTGCAAAGGTTTTGTCTTTTTCGCCTTCATAATAGACCGGAACAGAAAAATCTCCGGTTATTTCGCCGATAGTACGGCCCGGATGCGACCTATCGTGATCTAGTTTTTGTCCTTCAATAAAGTCCTTTAGTTGTAAAAAATCACTTGTTAAGTTTTGGACTAGGTTATCGTAGTCAAAATCATTAATAATTTTCACGGCAAATAATACATTTTTGTGATAAAAATTTGCAGTTCCCATAATATCCTCGCTTTTTTTGGTTAATTGGCTCCGGACATGATCCCGGAGCCGGGTTATTTTTTATAAAATTTTGTTATAGTTATCAAGAGCTGCTTTATATACCTGGTACGGAATTGAAAAAATCTCGACTTCCGGCCATGATCCGGCGCATACCTGGGCCAGATTATTACCGGCCCGGAATCGTACTTCCGAACCGTTTAATCTTGCCTGCCCGGTATAATTGCCAGTAAAATTTTGATTGATTGAAAGAATTTTAAATTCCATAGTTTTCCCTGTTTTAGTTTATTTCGGTAAAAGTTATGCCTGTTTTTTTTCTGCTTAGTTTATTAGCAATAGTTTTTACGCCGTCCCGGTGAACCGGGATCAATTGCTTTTTATTATCTTTTTTTAGCTCGATTAATTTACTTGTTTTTACGTCTAAAATTATCCCGGTTACCGGGCAAAAAATATGCTTTTGGATCAAATATTTTAATATTCTTTTATTTTCATTATTCATAATATACTCCGGGTTATGATCCCGGCGGAGTTCGCCGGGATCGTGTTTATTAAGCAAGGTTTATATTAGTCCCAATTTTCTTTTGTTATCACATCGTATTTAACGCTATACCGGTATACCGTCCGGTCTTCTAAAATTCTTATAAAATCAATATTAGTAACAATAAATTCCACGGCCCGGCCCGGTATGCTTAAAAATTGCTGGAATCTATCTTTACCATAAATTCCAATTTTTACAGCTTCGTAATGAAAATTCTCTTTATTAATATGACGATCATTACGCCAGAATCTTTTTGTCTCTGTAATTTTTGAATTACTCAGATATAGCGACTTGTGATAATCTGAGCCGTAAAAAGCAAAATGATTGCAGAGATCGCAAACAATGGCCGATTTACCATTGACTTCTTTTAATTTGTATTCATGAACACAAATTTCCTGTTTTTTAACTCTATCGTTTCCCGCCTGAATTATTTTTTCAAAATTCATTACAATTCTCCTTATTTAAATTATTAGTTAAGATGTTTACATCTTTTAAAGCCTTCGTTATATAAATTACAGATAAAGTGTCCCGGTACAACCGGGAATATATATCTTTTTGGATATTTTTTGCCCGCTATAGTCTCCGCCGGGATCGTATAATAATATAAATCCATTGTATTGTTTGGTAATACTGAGAGACAAACGCCTTTATAGTCCCAGGTTAAATGATATTTTTTCATTTTATCCCCTTTGCACAGTTATATAGTTAATTTCTTTACTTGAATAAATTTTTAATAATTCGCTTTTGAATTCCTGAAGATCCGCCGGGCTTTTAAAAACAATTTTATGTTTTTTACCGGTGAATAATTGATTTAAAATTAATTGATATTTTAAAATTAACATATTTCCCCGCTTTTTTTGGTTTGAAATATGGCCGGGCTTTTAATAGCCCGGCCATAAATTTAAATAAACTCATATTTTACAGCAGTTTTTTCTACTAGAATACATTCCTGTTTTAATTCAGTATTAAGATTCCATACGATACTTTTAATCTGATTATAAGAAATATTAAAAGTATTAATGAAACTAACTTTTAAAGTCTTTTCTTTTTTGCCTGTCCAATAGCCTGAAATATTAGAAATATTATAACCTAATATCCCATAATTAGAAAAATTTTCATTAACTTTTTTGATTACCAATCTTTTTCTTAACTTTTTTTTCATATCCTTTGTTTTCAAGCCAATGTAAAAAGTTATTTTTTCCTGTGCTTTCATTTTAAAACCTCGCTTTTTTTGGTTTGGTTGGCCCGGCATGATCCGGGCCAAGTTAAACATTAAATAAAATTAATATCGCTCGTATTATAATAATCCCATATTTTCAATTGTTTCTGTGCTCTTGTGTCTCTTTTAAAAATTCCCGCTTCATCATTTGAAATAAAAATTTCTCTTGTTTCAAAACCCGACTTGAATAATTGAAAGAAACCCGCTTTTGTTATTTTTATTGTAATCATGTTAAAACCTCGCTTTTTTTGGTTAAACCTGCTTTTTAAACTCTCTTAAATTTATAGCTTTTTTTGTAAATTCCAAAGAAATAAACA
>CAYZIV010000213.1:0-3480 GCA_964478475.1 uncultured Gammaproteobacteria bacterium
GTGATTCAAGCACAGTTATTGAGTTTACCAGCCCGGTTTATAAGACATTTATGAATAATTCCATAATTCCGGTTGTTAAACATTTTCCCGGACACGGCAATACAAATGAAGATTCTCACCATACTATGCCTGTTGATGAATCATCAATGGAAGAATTAGAAAATATTCACATAAAACCATTCAAACAGGCAATAGAAGATGGTATAAATGCGGTTATGATAAGTCATGTTCATTATAGAGCTTTTGATAGAGAATTCATGCCGGCGTCACTTTCTGAAAATATAATTAAAAATTATTTAATAAAAAAATTGGGGTTTAAAGGATTGGTTATTTCTGATGATATGGTTATGGGGGGAATTAAAAACTATTACGACAGTTATGAGGCATGTTTAAAAGGAATTAATGCCGGAATCGACGTTTTTGTTTTCAGAAATTCCTGTGATAATATTCTTAAAGTTATAAACAATCTTTGTGAGGCTGTTGATAAGGGAATTTTGTCGGAAGAAAGAATAAATGAATCGGTAAAAAAAATTTTAGTTTGCAAAATAAAAAAATAAACTCTTTTAAAAAAAAATTTTTGTTGTAATATGTAATCAACAGGGATGACCCCCTGTTTTAAAATGTCCAATTTTATATAAAATAACTGATAAGGTAAAGAAAGATGGGACTAAAGAAAAACGACAGACTGGTAATATTGGCATGCGGCGAAAATGAGTGTAAACGCCGTAATTACACAACCAGAAAAAACAAAAAAAATACAGCAGGAAGAATAGAACTTAAAAAGTACTGCCCTTTTTGCAAAGTTCACACTCTTCATAAAGAAACCAAATAATTTATATTGAACCGTGAAGTTAAATCCGGTGAAAAGTTCAGACTTTCCGGGAAACACATGGCAAAATATCAAGACTGACAATTTGCGCCTTTAGTTCAGTTGGTAGAACGTCGGTCTCCAAAACCGGATGTCGTGGGTTCAAGTCCTACAGGGCGCGTTTTCTAAAAAAAACAGTTCTTTGAGCGAAAAATATATAAAAGCGGCTGTCAGAAAAACCAAAAAACGCTTTATCGCAGGAGATCAACATGCAAGGAACAAAAATGAGCGACACTAAAAAGACAGAACCAACTTTTAGAGAAAAAACAGCTGATTACTTTAGAGGAGTAAGAGCTGAATGGGATAAAATTACATGGCCTGAAAAAAAACAGGTTGTAGTTCAAACAGTAGTGGTTCTTGGTGTAGTTTTATTTTTTACGACATTAGTCTTTATTTTAGATCATTTGTTTAATTTTATATTTAGTTTAATACCGGGTGGATAATATTTATGAATCAACCGAATCAACAAGAAAAGAAAAAAAGATGGTATATCGTTCATACTTAC
Source organism: uncultured Gammaproteobacteria bacterium (assembly GCA_964478475.1). GTDB lineage: Bacteria > Cyanobacteriota > Vampirovibrionia > Gastranaerophilales > UBA9971 > CAYZIV01. Next base: position 1,374 of record CAYZIV010000213.1, read on the forward strand.
TCAGGGCATGAGAATAAGGTTAAAATAAACCTTGAAAAACGTGTGGATTATATGAATCTTGGCCACAAAATTTTTAAAGTGGAAGTGCCGCAAGAATCAGTAACTACATTAAAAGATGGGAAAAGAAAAGATAAAGAAGAAAAAATTTTCCCGGGTTATGTTTTAGTGGAAATGATAATGGATGATGATAGCTGGTATGTAGTAAGACATACTCCCGGAGTTACAAAGTTTGTCGGAGCTGAAAGGAAACCAATTCCTGCCAGAGATTCAGAAATTAACAGAATTCTCCGTAAAACTCAAGTTCAGCCTGCAAAAGTTGAATTGGATATAAAAGTTGGAGATAAAGTCAATATCACCAGCGGACCATTTGCGGATTTTGTCGGAGATGTTACGGAAGTTTATCCTGATAAAGAAAAGCTTCGTGCAATGGTTTCGATCTTTGGAAGAGATACACCTGTAGAATTAGAATATAATCAAATACAGAAACAAAGTTAAAAGGACGGTAAAAAAGTGGCAAAAAAAGTTATGGCTGTAATAAAACTTCAGATTAGCGCCGGCAAAGCTAATCCTTCACCTCCGATAGGGCCTGCGCTTGGTCAGCACGGAGTTAATATAATGGAGTTTTGCAAACAATATAATGCGCAGACTGCAGATCAGGCCGGTAGTATAATACCTGTTGTGATTTCAGTTTATGAGGATAGGTCTTTTTCATTTATTACAAAGACACCACCTGTATCTCAACTTATTATTAAAGCAGCAGGGGTTGAAAAAGGCTCATCTGTTCCGAATAAAGATAAAGTCGGATCAATAACAAAAGCGCAAGTTGAAGAAATTGCAAAAATAAAAATGCCTGACGTAAATGCACCAACAATAGAAGCTACAATGGAAATGGTCAAAGGATCAGCTCGCAGCATGGGAATTACTGTTCAGGAATAGTAAAAAATATGTATATAATATAATGCAAGGGTGGCAGAATTTAAGAAATTCGTTATGACCACAGAGGAGTAAAAGATGTCGAAAGTTACAAAAAGACAACAAAAGATTCTTGAGTTATTGGAAGATGTTGAACAACCGAGTTCAGGAAAAAAAGCGATAGAAACGCTTAAAGCAGTCAGCAAAGAAGTTTCAAAATTCGATGAAACGCTCGAAGCTCATTTAAGACTAGGAATTGAAGTAAAACACGCTGACCAGCAGGTTAGAAGTACGGTTGTACTACCTGCGGGAACTGGTAAAAAAGTTAGAATTGCTGTAGTTGCAAAAGGTGAAAAAGTTAAAGACGCTGAAGAGGCTGGAGCAGACTTTGCCGGTTCTGAGGATCTTGTCGAAAAGATTCAAGGCGGCTGGTTTGAGTTTGATGCTCTTATTGCAACCCCTGATGCAATGGGCATGCTCGGAAAACTTGGTAAAGTTCTCGGTCCAAAAGGACTTATGCCTAACCCGAAAGCAGGGACCGTTACTTTTGATATAAAAAATGCAGTTAATGAGCTTAAGGCAGGAAGAGTTGAATTTAGAGCTGATAAACAAGGAATGGTTCACGTTCCGCTTGGAAAAATGAGTTTTACTGAAGAAGATCTTATGAAAAACTTTGCAGCTCTTGCTGATGCTATTATCAAAGCTAAACCTTCAGCAGCGAAAGGAACTTACTTGAAGTCCGTTTACCTTGCTTCGTCTATGGGACCTGGAATTAAAATTGACACAAAACAACTTCCATTAGAAATTAAGGAATATATATCTTAATTTTTTATACAATTAAAATTTAAAGGGCGATTTGCTAAGCAAATCGCCCTTTGGTTTATAAAAGGAAGCGGTTCATAAGCCGGGTTCTGTTTTAAGTGATTATCTATCTGGGATGCATGTTTCCATGCACCTCAAGCGACATACCCGGGAACGGCGGGCAACCTTAATTCCCATTTTAGTCTTGCTCCGGTCGGGGTTTACCTAGCCAGTACCTCTCGATACTGCTGGTGGTCTCTTACACCACCGTTGCACCATCACCTGTGCTGAAAATCAGCCATCGGCAGTCAACATTTCTGTGGCACTATCCTCACAGTCACCTGCACCGGGAGTTACCCGGCGACCTGCCCTGTGGAGCCCGGACTTTCCTCAG
>CAYZIV010000214.1:0-3457 GCA_964478475.1 uncultured Gammaproteobacteria bacterium
ACTTTTTTCACTTAAATCTGATGCGATTTTTATTATTTGATCCATTGAATCTTCACCTATATTAATTTTTATCTTTTTTTACATTATAGTACGTTAATTTTTTCATATCAATTCTTTATATTGTATTTGTAAAAAATGAAAATTATTAGCGTGAATTAATCATTTTATATTAGTTTCTTCCGATCTTGAATAATAAGGAATTTTATGCGTATTATTTGTATTATAATATTGAACTGAAACTATTTAACAGGTGTAAAAAATGCAAACTAAAATTAATATTAAACCCGCAAAAAAATTATTACATCTCCCTATTTATATTTTTGCTGAACTCGATGAATGGAAAGAAGAAGCTGCTGCAAAAGGTATAAACATTATAGATTTAGGTATAGGCAACCCTGATAGATGCACTCCGGAACCAATTGTTCAAGCGGCTATTGAAAGTCTTAATAATCCTAAAAATCACGGATACCCAAATTTTAAAGGCAAAGAAGAATTAAGAGAAAACATAGCCAAATGGCTTAAAAAAAGGTATGGAATTTCAATGAATCCAAAAGATGAAATTCAAACTTTATTAGGAGCAAAAGAAGGATTAGCGCATCTGGCAATGGCTTATACTGATCCTGGAGATGTAAATATAGTTCCTGATCCATATTATCCGGTTTTATCCAGAGGAACCTGGATTTCGGACGGAGAGGTCTATCATGTGAAATTGGAAGAAAAAAATGACTTTTTGCCTGATTTAAGCTCTATACCTGAGGAAATTGCAAGAAAAGCAAAAATATTTTTTGTAAATTATCCCAATAATCCTACTGCAGGTATTATTACAAAAGAATTTTTCAAAGAACTTATAGATTACTGCAAAAAATATAATATTTTATTATGCAGCGACCTTGCTTATTCTGAAATAACTTTTGACGGTTATAGACCACCGAGTGTCTTTGAAGTAGAAGGAGCAAAAGATATTGCGATAGAGTTTCACTCGTTCTCCAAGTCATACAATATGGCGGGATGGAGAATAGGCTTTGCTATAGGAAATAAAGAGTTTATTAAAAACCTGTATGCGCTGAAAACTAACGTGGATTACGGCACTTGCTCGGTAATTCAGGACGCTGCCATTGCTGCTTTGAAGATGAGTGAAGATCAATGTTGTGATATTGCAGGAGGGTATCAACGAAGACGAGACTTCATGGTCGAAGGTTTTAAAAAACTCGGTTGGGATATTAAAAAAACTAAGGCTACTATGTATTTATGGCTTAAAGTTCCTGAAGGGTATGATTCTAAAAGCTGGTGTAAAATGATTCTGGATAAAACAGGTGTTGTATTTACTCCCGGGGTTGCCTTTGGAAAACATAGCGATAATTATTTCAGAGTTTCATTGGTGGCTGCTGATGAACGCTTGCGTGAAGCTTTAGATAGGTTAGAAAAAGCAAATATTGCTTATAATTGTTGAATAGCTCAAAAGAGTGATATTTTTATATCACACTTGAAGGCTTAGCCTTGACAGGTAGGGCTTTGAGGGGTTTGACCTGAAGAGTGATATTTTGAAATCACTCTTAAAAGTTATTAATAAAAATGACATATTGATGTAATATTATTCATGTAGCTTAAAGATAACTTTTTAATTAGGTAACATTTAAAATTTAGGAGATTAGTTGAGTTATGAACGAAAAAGAAATGATGATTATTGAAAACGAAGAACAACAAATCAAAAGAAACAAGAAAAAAGGGCAAAGTTTAGTAGAATACGGCTTGATCCTTGCTCTCGTATCAGTTGTTGCGATTACTGTATTACAGCTTATGGGTGGAGAAATCCAAACTACTGTAGAGAACATTACAGATAAAATGCAGGATGCTAATACTTGGTCAGATGATAACTCCTAGGATAGTAAAACCGAATCTTCTAAAGATTTGATTATATAAAAAACATATTTAAAGTTTATGCCTGTTAAGAATTAAATAGGCATAAACTTTAAAATTATAATATTTGACTATTTGAATATAAATTTATTTACGATTATAAAAATGGCGATAGTAACGTTTTGAATAAAAATATAAATAAATTTAAAAATAAACAAGGTCAAAGTTTAGCTGAATATGGTTTAATTTTGGCGTTAGTAAGTGTGATAGTTATGGTTTCATATCAATTTTTAGGTGAATCTTTACAAGAAACTTTTGCAGGGTTTACTGATAAAATGCAAGAGGCTAACAACTAGTTAGAAAATAATTATTTTAATTATAGGTTGATTTAAAGATTCTTTGTTTTTGATGTCTCTGCTTCATTTATGTTTTCTATGCCTTTCATAAGAGCGTCCGGGCTAAAAGAAATGCTATTTATTCCTTGTTCTACGAGAAACTGCGCAAATTTAGGATGATCACTCGGTGCTTGTCCGCATAATCCTGTTTTTATACCGGCTTCGTTTCCTTTTTGGATGGACATTGATATTAAATTTTTTACAGAGTTATTATTCTCGTCGAATAATTCACTGACTATTGTTGAGTCCCTGTCTATACCTAATGTTAATTGAGTTAAATCGTTAGAGCCTATAGAGAATCCGTCAAAAATTTTAGCAAACTCCTCTGCTTGAATAGCGTTACTTGGGATTTCCACCATTGCATAAATTTCAAGGTTGTTTTCTCCTTGCTTAAGGCCGTATTCTTCCATAGTTTCAATTATTTTCTTACCTTCTTCAGGTGTTCTGCAAAACGGGATCATTAATTTGACATTGTTTAATCCCATATCATCTCTGACAACTTTCATTGCCTGGCATTCAAGCTCAAAACCTTCTTTGTAAAGTTCATTATAGTATCTTGAAGCTCCTCTAAAGCCGAGCATAGGATTTTCTTCTTTAGGTTCAAATTCTTTACCGCCTATTAAGTCTGCGTATTCATTTGTTTTGAAATCTGACATTCTTACTATTACGTCTTTTGGATAAAATGCAGCAGCTATAGTTCCAACAGCTTCTGATAATTTCTCTATAAAATAGTCTTTTTTGTCTTCATAATTATGTGTTAGTTCTTCTATTTTTTGTTTTGCATTTTCATCCTTGAGGTTGTCGAATTTAACAAGTGCCATGGGATGAATTTGTATGGAATTATTGATTACAAATTCCAGTCTCATTAATCCTACACCATTGTTAGGCAGGAAAGAAAGACCAAAAGCCTGTTCAGGATCGCCCAGTATGAACATGACTTCTGTTTGCGGCATCTGGACTTCTTTTACATCTACTTCCTGCTCTTCCCATTCGAGAATTCCATCATAAATAATGCCGTTTTCGCCTTCCACACATGAAACAGTCACTTCCTGCCCGTCTTTTATTTGTTCTGTCGCATTTCCTGTTCCTACTACAGCTACTGCGCCTATTTCTCTTGCGATAATTGCAGCATGGCTAGTGCGTCCGCCCTTGTTTGTGACGATTGCTGACGCTTTATGTAAAATCGGGTCCCAGTCAGGGTTTGT
>CAYZIV010000215.1:0-3456 GCA_964478475.1 uncultured Gammaproteobacteria bacterium
CTCGCTGCACTCGCTCCTCGCAATGACAGACAACTTACATAAAAAATATTATTGGCTATGAGTAGAAGCCTATATTATAATTAACTTTCTGCTATTTCTCAAAATAACATTTTGAATTTTTTATTATTTTTAAGACTGTTTTTAAAAATTTAATGTTTTATATTTTTTTGAAGAGTTATACTTGTTTTAAAGACAGGAAAAATCGGAGAATAAAAAAATGAAACTCGGGCTAAAATCAATTGTTAACGAAGAAAAAATTAACGGACTTCTGGACCTTAAACCGTCTGGGGACCTGGTTAATGAAATACTCAATAAAGCCCTGTTATTAAAAGGACTTTCATTGGAAGATGCAGCAATTTTGCTTAATATCAAGGACCCAGAAGGTTTAAACAGGCTTTTTAAAGCCGCGAAAATCGTTAAAGAAAAAATTTACGGACAGAGGATAGTGCTGTTTTCACCGCTCTATGTTAGCAATTACTGCACAAACAACTGTCTTTACTGTGGTTTCAGAAGAGATAACAAAGACATAACAAGACGAAAACTAAGTGTAGAAGAGGCTCTTAAAGAAGCTGAATCCATAATAAAAATGGGACATAAAAGAATTCTGCTGGTAGCGGGAGAAGATATGCAGCAAGTCAATCTTGATTATATAGAAGAGGTTATACGCAAAATATACGAATTAAAAATAGACCGCGGCGAAATACGCAGAATCAACATAAACATTGCCCCGCTTTCCGTAGAAGATTTCAAAAAGCTAAAGACATTTAATATAGGGACATTCCAATCTTTTCAGGAAACCTATCACCGTGAAACATATAAAGAAATGCATCCTTCAGGACTAAAAGCGAATTATGAATACCGTATTGAAACAATGGACAGAGCTATACAAGCCGGATTAGATGATGTCGGCATAGGTGCTTTATATGGATTGACTGATTACAGATTTGAAGTTCTGGCAATCTTATCCCATGCTCAATACCTTGACAAAAAATACGGCACAGGCCCGCACACAATATCAATACCAAGGCTTGAGCCCGCAAAAGGCAGTGAAGTGGCAGAACATCCGCCACACGTTGTTAGTGATGAAAATTTCAAGAAAATAATCGCAATTTTAAGACTTGCCGTCCCATACACAGGAATAATCTTAACCACAAGAGAACGGGCCGGTTTTAGGAGAGAGGCATTAGAACTCGGTGTCTCCCAGATGAGCGCAGGCTCAAAAACAAATCCCGGGGGATATTCAGAAGATAACAGCACAGAACAATTTCAAGTAGGGGATCATCGCGGAATGGATGAAGTTATCAGAGAACTTTGCGAAACAGACTACATCCCAAGCCTTTGCACAAGCTGTTATAGACTTGGTAGAACAGGAAAAGATTTTATGGATCTAGCAAAACCAGGCTTAATTCAAAAATTTTGCCAGCCAAATGCTATTTTAACTTTTAGAGAATATCTGGAAGATTACGCCAGCGAAGAAACAAAACAAGCAGGCATAAAATGCATTGAAAAACATCTTAATAAGATTGAAAATGAAGCTCTAAAACAAAACACTATTCAAAAAATAGAGCAGATCATAGCCGGCAAACGCGACATTTATATTTAAAGCCGTCTATTGATTTTAAATAATCCCCAAATACCTATTTGGGAACTAAATCAATCAAATTAAATTTTTAAACTGAGCATAATTTTCTGGCATAAAAATAAATTTTATGTTTTACTAGAACTTGAATATAAAATATATTAACCAATAAAGATATATTATAATAAGCAAAATTTTTATTTGATAGCAGGAAATGAAAGGTAAGAAGTTTTGCGCGAAATCAAAGTTGGAGAACATTGGGTAGAACAAATTGGTCCCTTTGTTGTTAACATGGACACACTCATTACTACATGGCTTGCAATGACAGTAGTTATAGTGTTTTCTTTTATTATTACCAGAAAACTTGAAATAATTCCCGATAGCGTACAATCATTTTCAGAGTCACTAATAGGGTTTCTCGAAGGTTTTATGACCAGGGAAATGGGCGAAGAAGGACTAAAACATGCCCCGATTGTTTCATCGCTGTTTTTGTTTATTTTATTTGCAAACCTGGAAGGCCAGCTTCCCTGGAAGCTTTATCATCTTGAACGTGGAGAATTAGCTTCCCCGACAAATGACATAAACACAACACTCGGACTCGCTTTAGTAGTTTCAATTTATTATATAATTGCAGGACTTTGCACAAAAGGTTTAGGTTATTTTAAACATTATTTTCAACCGGTATGGATTATGTTTCCTTTCAATTTTCTAGAAGATTTTACAAGACCAATGTCGCTTTCATTGCGTCTTTTCGGCAATATACTGGCAGGGGAGCTGATTGTTATTATTTTAATTATGCTGGCTCCTGTATTCCTTCCTGTGCCGATGATGTTATTTGAATTATTTGTCGCCTTCATTCAGGCGTATATATTTTCAGTACTCGCTGCCTCATATATAAGAGGAGCAACCGCAAAAAGTCATTAATTCAGTTTATAAGTAAATTATTATGGAGGTAAATCAACATGGAACATCAAACATTTGTAACAATGGCTATCGTATAGGGATGGCGTTAGCAGGTTTTGGACCGGCAATAGGAATGGGAATCGCTACATTTGCAGCTATAAACGCAGTTGCACGTCAGCCGGAATCTGAAACCAGCGCAAGAAATATGCTTATATTAGGCATCGTGTTTATGGAAGTACTCGTTATTTACGTTATATTTGCAATTTTCCTGGCAAAATATCTATTCAACTTATTCTAAAAAACCGCAGACCATAGGGTAATTCAAAACAAATGCTTAATCAAAATGAAATAAAAACACAAACTATAGTTATACAGCAGGAAAATTCTGTTCCGGAACAACTGGAAAGTGGCCTTCTTACCATAAACGGAACTCTTTTATTTGTGATGGTGAGTTTTGCAATTTTCACATTAATTATGCAAAAAGTTTTTTATGGTCCTATGACGCAAATTAGAAAAAAACGGGCAGAATATATTCAAACTCTAAAAAAAGAATCTCAAGAAAATGCAGAAAAAGCAGAAGAGTTTAAAAATGAATATACGCAAAGAATAAATGAAACCGAACAAACAGTTGCAGAAAAGACTGCGGCAAAGGTAAATGAAGCTGAAAAGAAAAAAGCTGCTGTTATCGAAACAAAAAGAAATGCTGTAGCTAAACATGTAAGAGAAAGCAAAGAAAAAATTCTGGAAGAAAAACAAAATACGCTTCTGGGACTCAAAGAAGAAATAAGCAATTATGCTTTTGACATTTCGAAAAAAATCCTCGGTGAAGAAATTCCGTTAACGGATTTTTCTTCTGAAAGCATTGATAATACAGTTAACAGGTAAAAACCGGATAAATAAAAACAATGAGCACCGATAAATTTAAAGTAAATGTAAATATGGAAAATACAGAGACTCAAACTGTCCAACTGGTG
>CAYZIV010000216.1:0-3446 GCA_964478475.1 uncultured Gammaproteobacteria bacterium
ACATCTCTCTAATAGAGGTCTAACCTATTTTTACATCTATTTCAAAAAATCAGTAAAAATAAACAGACCTACCTGTTCGCTATTTATGCATGAATATTAATAACCAAGCAGGTTAGAAACATAGAAACCGAAACTTCGGGCTCAGCTTTTCTTTTTTCCTGCCTTTTTTCTTTTGCAGTAAAAGAAAAAAGACAGTTGCTGGCTTTAGACAGCGAAATAACTAGTAAAATTTACATAAAAAATATTTAATACTCGTAATACCCTTTAACTAAAAGGAGAAAATAAAATGACTATAAGTAAAACCGCCGCATTTCGCGGAATTTCCGACTGCAAAATAGCAGCAGTCACCGCCGACAACGAAGGCGCTTACACAAAAAATACCCTCGTTGACGTCCCGATAAAAAACTTAACCGTCACCGAAAATCGCGAAAACTACGAACTCAAACACAATGACCAGGTACAAGCCGTAGAATCCGTCCTGCAATCAGCAGACATCAGCGGAAGCATCGCCCGTGTTCCACTGGACGTACTAAACATCTTCACCGGCGGAGCAATAACAGCTTCCGGATCTGGTGATAGCGAAAAACAAACTTTTGAACTCAATTATGACGACGTTTCAGAATATTTTTTTTTCGAAATAGTTTCCGCCCAGGCTCACGCTGATGCGGGCGATGTTAAAGAAGTTCATATCCAGTTTAAAAAATGTAAACTTCAATCCCTTGATTACAACCTGGAAGAGGGATTTGCTTCAATTAATTTCAAAGCAAAAGCAATTAGAACCATTAATGACGGAAATATAAAATCCATTGTGTTTACTGAATCAACAACGGAAATAAGTTAAATATGAGCAGTTTATTTGATATTCGCAGCAAAAAAACCCCGCTTAAATTGGGGGAAGAAGTTAAACATCTTCATTACGATCTGAACGCTTTTGCGGAGCTGGAAGAAGAATATGGCTCCGTTGAAACCGCCCTTGAAAAGCTAAGTGGAGGCAGCGTAAAAGCGATCATCAGTTTTCTGCGGGCAGGTTTGCTTCATGAGAATGAAAATTTAACCTCAAAAGATGTGGGGGGAATGTTTGACCTGTCCCAGGTTCAAGAAATCGGAAAACTGATTAATACTGCCATTGTTCAAGCTATGCCGGTTCAGCAGGAAACCCCTCAACCACCTTCAAAAAAAAAGACTTAAATAACGCTTCTTCCTCAAACTGGGACTGGGTTTGGCTTTATTACTGCGCTACGGTGGTTTTAAAAATGACAGAAAAAGAGTTTTGGCAGTTAACTCCGGCAAAATTATCTGCTTTATTGTCTAAACATAATGAAATTAATGGATTAAGCGATAAAGAACAAAACACAGAAGCAATTAATCAACTTTTAGAACCTTAAATAGAGGTAAAAAATGCAAAAAAAACTTGAAATAGATTTATCCATAAACACAGCGCCTATGAGGCAATCTCTGGCTTTTGTCAAAAGTGATTTTGAAGACATTTCAAAAACCGTTCAAAACAGCCTGGGCAAAAGTCTTGAAGGACTTATAACAGGCTCAAAAAATCTCCGGCAAGTCCTGCGGGAAATCGCCGCTGATATCGCCAGATCTCAAATACAAAATATCATCAGCCCGAATAAAACTTCCGGACTAAGCGGGGTTCTGTCAGGTGCGGCAAAATTTGCGGGATTCTTCAGCTCCGGCGGTGTTGTGCCGGGATCTTTTTCTCAATCAAAACCTATAGTTGCACATGGTTCTGAAATGGTTTTAAACCCTTCCCAGCAGTCTAATTTGTTCAATATGATAAACTCCGGCGGGCAAAAATCAGGTTCAGGTGAAGCAACCTACGTCTATGCCCCCAATATTCAAACAGGCGCTTCCTCTCAGGAAGTATTCGAAGTTCTTAACAAGCACAGCTCACAGTTTTTCTCCATGGTCGCTGAAGGAGTTCACACAAACACAAACCTTCGAAATGCAGTGAAAAGCGTATAATTCATTCTCTTTTTAATAATAAAATAGTCTTAACCTGTCATGCTGAAGTTGTTTTCAGCATCTTAAAAATGTAGGTGGAGGCAATTTATATACCTTGTTATAGAGACCCTGAAATAAATTCAGGGTGACAAAACGCTAATCAGTAGCAAAATCAAAGGAGAACGAAAAGATAAGATCAATAATTCCTTATTCAAAAGGACCAAAATTAAATAAAGGAATGTAAAATGAGCGAAACATTTAATTTTCAATATAAAAGAGCCTATCAGGTAAGCTCACAATGGCATACCATAGTCGATGAAGTGTATTCAGGCGGCGAACAACGCCGTAATATGTGGACAAACCCGAGAAAAAAATGGACGCTGGAATTCGACAAAAACAGCACCGACACAAACGCTATAATGGCGTTTTTCAACGCGCGAAAAGGTCGCTACGAAGCGTTTAATTGGGTATGGCAGGCAACGCACCCGATCACTGGCGAAAACCTCGGCGGGGACGGAACAACTTATTCTGTGAGATTCGACGACGACAGCCTGAATTTTGAACATCTCGCGCTTGGTTACACTAAATTTCAAATAACTTTTGTTGAGGTTAAAAACTAATGAGCAAAGGATTAAACAACGATCAAAAATCACAAATAGCTGAAAATGAAGTAAAAACAAGAATTTTATTGACTATGATACTTAACAACTCTGAGCAGGAAGTTTTAAGAATCATAGAAAACGATACTCTTACTTATTTTGAGTATAACGGTGATACCTATCTTGCTGCTATGGTCAAAAGAAGCTCTGTAGAAAGCCGCATAGAAGGCGGTCCTCAAAGCATCAACATCAAAATCAGCAATATAAACCAGGCTTACACCTCGATCATTGCTAACCAGGGCGATGTGCTGACTAACTCCCGCTGCATCATTGAAGAAGTTATTTTTGACGATGACAATCTCATTATCGACAACGCTATCAATATTTTTGAAGGGTTCATAAACAATGTCCAGCTCACAGAAACTGTTTTTTCCTTTGATGTAGAGAGAATTCTCGGCGGGTATTCCACATTCAGCCCGAATACCACCTATGATATTAACTGTCAGTGGAGGTTTAAAGATTCAAGATGTCAATATTCAGGCGAGGAAACAACCTGCGATAAAACTTTATCTGCCTGTCAGGCAAGAAATAATTCAACACGCTTTGGCGGATATCCTTCAATTCCGTCTGAGCTCGTGATTAAAGGGTAAATAATATTTTTTATGTAAATTGTATTTATTTCACTGGCTTTAGACAACATTTAAATTTAAATTAATGCTAAAAACAAACTTTTCCCCGCTCGGGGTTTCGGGGGTGAAACCCCTGACTAAAGCCAAGCGGGTTTTTCTTTTTTTGGGTGCCTAAGGCACTTTAATAGGGACTCAAGGCATTGATCTTTTCCCTAAGTTTCCCGCATTGCGGGTTTTCTTTTTGCTCGCAACAAAAAGAAAA
>CAYZIV010000217.1:0-3446 GCA_964478475.1 uncultured Gammaproteobacteria bacterium
TAAGAGGTGGTTAAAGGCTCCGCCTTTAACAATTCCATATAGATTTTGAGAAATTCACCAGAAATTAATTCGCGACTTAAATTATTTAACGATTTAGTTTGATTACTTTCTGGAGGATAAAATTTTTTTTGAGTATCATAATAAAAACGGAGGCTATAAAATGAATATTCAAAAAAACATGACATCATCAGATTATATAAAACTGGAAGACGAACTGGGGGCTTTAACGTATAAGCCTTTGAACCTTGTTATAGAAAGAGCAGAAGGGGTTTGGCTTTATGACATTGAAGGAAACAAATATCTGGATTGCACAAGCGCGTTTTCTTCAGTGAACTTAGGACACTGTCACCCGGAACTGTTGGAAGTTTTTAAAAATCAGGCAGAAAAAGTGACGCAAGTTTCGAGAGCGTTCAGGAATACGCAGCTCCCCAGGCTCTTTGATGATTTAGTAAAACTTACGGGAAAAAATAATATTCTTCCGATGAACACCGGAGCGGAAGCGGTAGAAACTGCTGTGAAACTGGCAAGAAAGTGGGGATATACAGTTAAGGGAATTGAACTTGATAAAGCGGAAATAATTGTATGTGAAAACAATTTCCATGGAAGAACCACAACGGTAGTGAGTTTTTCGAGCAACCAATCTTATAAAAAATATTTTGGACCGCTTACTCCGGGATTTAAAATCATTCCGTTCGGTGATATAAAAGCCCTTGAAGAAGCAATCACTCCTAATACTTGCGCATTTCTAACAGAACCGCTGCAAGGAGAAGGAGGAATCAGGATAGCTCCTGAGGGGTATTTAAGACAGGCGAAAAAGCTTTGTGAAGAAAACAATATTCTTTTAATGGCAGATGAAATCCAGTCAGGATTTGGGCGGACGGGAAAAGTTTTTGCCTGTGAGCATGATAATGTTGATCCTGATGTTCTTATTGTCGGCAAATCTCTTTCAGGAGGTTTTTATCCGGTGTCTGCTGTTCTTGCGGATAAATCTATAATGGGTGTATTTCAACCGGGTGAGCACGGCAGCACATTTGCAGGAAATCCACTGGGGTGCGCAGTTGCCAGAAAAGCAATAGAGGTTCTTCAACGTGATAAACTGACGGAAAAATCTGCTGAAATGGGCAAATATTTCATAGAAAAATTAAAAACCATAAAAAGTTCTCGCATTAAAGAAATCAGGGGAAAAGGGCTTTTTATCGGGATAGAGCTTAATGAAGAAGCAAGGCCGCATTGCGAAGAGCTTTTGAAGCAGGGAATTCTTTGTAAAGAAACCCAAACTAACACAATCAGGATGACACCTCCGCTGATAATAACCGAGGAACAGGTTGATTTTATTTGTGATTGTTTAAAAAAAGTATTGGAAAAAGAATAAATATGAAACTTACAGGACTTCAAATTTTTAAATATCTGCCCGGGGGCAAAAAACAACCCGAAGCCAATTGCAAAAAATGCGGTTTTCCTACGTGCATGGCTTTTAGCATGAAGCTGGCAAAGGGAGAGGCGTCTATTAACGATTGTGAATATGCTTCAGACGATCTAAAAATGATTTTTGAAGAAGCGACACAATTTCAGCAAAAGGAAATTACCTTTGGTCCGGCAAAAAAACGCATAAAAACAGGAAATGAAATAGTTATGTTCAGGCATGACAAAAAATTTGTTAACCCGACGTGTCTTGGAATAAGGCTGAAGAGTTCTGACAAAAATTTTGAATCCAAATTAATCAAAATCAAAGATTATACGGTTGAGCGAATTGGGGAATCTTTCGGTGTAGATACAATAGCCCTATGCGATACGGATGAAACTTTTGTTCAAAAAGCTCAGGCCGTAGCTTTTCACGAAATCCCCTTAATTTTAATGAGTGATAATTACAATTCTCTAAAAGAAATTTTAGAATCAATCAAAGACTCCCAGCCGCTTATATACGCACAAAATATTGAAATTGATAAACTTGCGGAACTTCAGGCAAAATTTGGCGTTCCTGTTGTGATTGACGGAGACTCTCCGGAAAAACTTACTGAAAACAGCTCTACTGCACTGGAAAATGGGATTGAAAATATAGTATTAAGCCTAAATAAAAATACTCCCGGTTATTTAATTCAAAACCTCACTTATATAAGACGTTTAGCCATTGAAGAAAAGTTCAAGCCTTTTGGATTTCCTGTAATTACCTTTCAAAAAGATGTCGAAGGTTTTTCAAAAGACCCTCTGGAGCAAGGAATTCTGGGCGCAACGCTTGTATGTAAATATTCAAACATTGTGATACTTGATGATTTTAATGAAGCTGTATATTACGCTTTGTTAACCCTGCGGCAAAATATTTACACTGATCCCGAAAAACCTCTTCAAATAGAACCTAAAGTGTATCCCCTGGGGGATGTTGATGAAAATTCTCCTGTAATAGTCACGACAAACTTTGCTCTAACCTATTTCACTGTAGCTGCGGAAATTGAATCCTGCGGAATTCCCTCTTACCTTGTAGTCACTCCTTCTGATGGAATGAGTGTCCTTACCGCCTGGTCAGCAGACAAGTTTAACGGACAAATTATTGCAAAAACATTTAAAGAATTTGAGATTGATAAACTTGTTAAACATAAAGAACTTATTATTCCGGGATATGTAAGCAGTTTAAAAGCTGAAATTGAAGAAGAAATGCCACCTTGGAAAGTAATCATAGGGTCAAATGAAGCTGTTGATATTGCCGATTTTTTAAAAAATTATTTAAAAAACTTTACGATTGTTAAAAACTAAAACCCTTGTGACACGAGGGTTTTAGTTTAGATATAAAGATGTTATATGATTTTTTAATTTATAAAATTTTTAATAGTAAAATAAAGTTACTAAATTAATTAGTGTTAGTTTTACATTTGTTGAATAAAAAGATCGGATATTATGAATACCACAGTAGCAAACCCAATTAAACAAATTAAAGATAAAAGCATTCTCGTAAGCAAACTTTCAAATATAATAAATACATTAGGCATAGATAAAAAATCAGATGAAAATTATTCCTTTTCAGATTACATTTTTTATCTTTTAAAAGCTTCTGCGAATTCTGATCAAAAATCAAAAAATAAAATCGAAAACCATCTTGTAAACCTTGGAGAAGCGGTTGTTCCGACACTTATAAATAATTTGACTAAAACACAAGGCCCAACAAGAGGCATGATTGCAATGATTCTTATCAGAATAGGAACTCCTTCAATAAAACATCTTGAAAATGTTTCTAATCTTAATCCCGAAGTAAAATGGATTTACGATTATATAAAAGAAGAAATTAAAGGAACTCAAGTCAAATTAAAGAACAGATTAAGCGAAGAAAATAACTTGGAAAAAGTTTTAGTAAGCTAATAAACCACATAAGTTGATTAAATAAAAAATCCTCGATTAAATATAAAATTCGGGGATTTTTTATTTAAAAAGATTGCAGTTTATGCAACAAGATTTTT
>CAYZIV010000218.1:0-3434 GCA_964478475.1 uncultured Gammaproteobacteria bacterium
ACTTCAGCATTTTCTAAAGCTCGTTGTCCTTTTTCCAGGGAACTTCCCACATCTCCTTTACTTAAACTTTCTTCAGCGACTGTTTCGAGTCTTTCAAAAATTCCCATTCTACCTTCAATGACATCTCCGTCTTTTAAAACCTCGGAACTGGGATCATCAGGGTAAATAAGGTCAATGTATTTGTCTAAAGTTATAAGCTGTCCGCTCACTCTGGCTTGTCCTTCGGTTTTTATCACCGCATAAACATTTTTAGTGGGATTGAAATCCTCTTTATATATTTTTATAATTATAAGGGTTTGTTTATAATCTTCGGATAATTTTTTTTCACTAGTTTCTCCCACTTTAATCCCTTGATAAAAAACAGGCATTTTATCTTCAGGAAGAGGACCCGCGTAATCAAATTCAGCTGTAATAGTTTTTTCAGGCTTGGCGAAAAACTCAAAAGCCACCTGAGTTATATAAACAACCCCTAAAAGCATAAAAATTCCAATTAATACAGGTATTGTATATCCTCTTTTTTTCCAAAACATAAAATTATCCCCCGAAAAAAATATAATTATTTAACCTATCACGAGCTAAAAAAATTAATCATTCCCCTGGTAAACAAAAAAATATATACTTATTTATTAGTTAACCCCAATCACTAATTGTAAAAAACCAAAATTTCTTAAAAACCCACCCTCCACACCCTTATAGGTGTGTTAAGGGCAAAGCCCTTAACAATCTTTTTTTAAAACTTTAAGAAATTTTGGTTCAGCAATAACAAGGATTACAGCTATTTAGTGATTCGAGTTAGTCATCTCCTTCATAAAAAGTAAAAATTAAGTTATGATTGTACTAAACAAATATCGGGGGTAATAAAACATGCAAAATATAAAAAGATTCTGTGCTGGAGCAATAATCGTATTTTTATGTTCTTCACCTGGTTTTTCAATGAATCAGGAAGCGAAAATTCACTATGATAACGCTATGGAATTATACAAAACAAACGATATCAGAAAAGCTGTTACGGAATTAGAAATAGCAAAGAAACTAGCTCCTGACAGCCTCAGCATAAGAATAAAACTTGCTGATATCTATTATAAATTTGGAAATCTCAAAGCAGCGGCAAACGAATATCTTCAAGCATCAATGATAGATCCGACAGATGCCTTTGTTTTTTTGAGCCTGGGAAACATATATCAGGAACTGGGACAATATGACAAAGCATTAAACGCATATCAAAAGACCATGGATTTATCTCCCGGCTATAAATTTAACCAGTTAAACATAGCTGCAATAAAAAGCATACAAGGTAACTATGAAGAAGCGGTGCCATATTTCGAAGATTTTATAAAAAGCTACCCGAAACATATAGATTCCCGAAAAAACCTGGCATCGTCATACATGGCTATAAAAGAGCCCCAAAAAGCCGTGCGGGAATATGAATTCATTATAGACAATGATCCTGAATCTTTTAAAGAATACTCTGATTACGGAAAAGCGTTGGTTTTGACCAAAGAATTTGACAAAGCTATTCCTAATTTAAAAAAAGCAATAGAAAAAGAACCTAATAATGCAAAGATTCACGTTAATTACGGCATAGCATTGTCAAACACCGGGGATAAAGAAAAAGCCTTAAAGATGTTCAAAAGAAGTCTTGAAATAGAACCTTCTTTAACATCAGTAAAACTGGAGTTAGCGAACCTTTTAGCAGAATTTAACAGAACAGACGAAGCAATTAAATATTATGAAGAATACATAGCAGAAGTGCCAGACAATCCAGACGCACTGTATAACATGGGGATAGTTTATCAAAACAGGGAACAAATTAAAGATTCAATAGAAAAACTCGAAAAAGCGCTGGAATTAAAACCCGATGACCCTACGATAAAAAAAGAAATCGCCAGAAGTTATCACCTGATGAAAAATTATTCAAAAGCGCTGAATTTATACAAAGAAGTATTAAAAACCCAAAAAGATGACCCTGAATTATATTACAACATAGCGTTGGTGTATCATTCATTAAAAAATTATGATCAATCCATAGAATTTTTTGAAAAAGCACTGTCTATGAAAGAAGAAGACAAAGTAAAAACCGATTATAAAAACGTGTTAGTAGCAAAGGCGAATCATTTAAACACTTCCGGAAATCATACACAGGCATTAAATTATTATAAAAAATCCTTAGATGTAAAGCCGGGAGATTTTCATGCATTATCAGGCATAGCGAACGTTTTCCAAAAAATGGGAAGACATGATGATGCCAGAGCGGCTTATGAAATGGCTATAGCCAGGGATTCATCAAATAAAGACATCTTTATCGAATTTGGCAAAACCCTGGAGAAAGTCAGCAAAATAGACGAAGCGCGCGGAGCATATAAAAAAGCTGCGGAAATAGACCCTGAGGAAGTAAGGGCGTATATAGGCTTAGGTGATACTTTTTACAAAGAAAATCAATATGATGAAGCTATGAAAAACTACAAAAAAGCATTGAAATTAGATTCCAGAAACGTTGAAGCCCTTATAAAAACCGGAAATGTTTACAAAGACAAGACAGATAATCAAAAAGCAAAAGACTTTTACGAAAAAGCGCTGGAAATCGAACCTAAAAATGCCAATGCAAAGTTCAATCTGGGACTGGTATTTGCAGAACTTGACGACATGAAAAAAGCCGAAAAATTATACAAAGAAGTTATAGAGCTCAATCCTGAATTTTCCTATGTTTATTATGTTCTAGGTATATTAAAAGAAAAAGAGGAAAATTTTCCCGAAGCGCTGGAATATTATAAAAATTTCGTAAAATATTCATCCGACAAATCTACTGTAAACAGCATTAAATTAAGGATAAAAGTGCTGGAAAAAAGGCTTGATATGGAACAAATAACGGAAGAGCCCGCAAAAGAGGAGAGTTCTCTACAGGAAACCGAAGAAGAACAGGAAACTAAAGAAAAAGAAACAAAAGAAGCCGAAGAAGAAACCGAAGTGGATCTTCCAGAGATGAATTGGGAATAATAATCCATAAATTATATGAAAAAAGTTATCTTTATAAGTTTAATTTGTGTAATTTTCTTTATAACAGGGTGTTTTTCGGAAGAAAAGGCAGGTATTTTTCTTGGAAGAGAACCTATTGATCCTAAAACTTTTTCTTTTGAAAACAAGCAGCCTGTTTTCAAGCAAAGAGAGAGGATATATTATATTCTCTTAAGCAAAGACCCCATTGAAAACCCAAAACTGAGGCTTCAGGTAATAAAGCTGGATATGAAGCATCCTTATTACAAAATAGAACCGGCATACGGAATAGATATTAACAGAGGGGTTGAAAAACACTATTTAACGGATTATTTTGTTTTAAATCAAGCAGGAACGTATATTATCCGGATTTTTTCTTATGACGATTTAGAAGAACCGCTTGCTCAAACGGAATTTGTGGTTAAAGCATTATGAATTTTTTT
>CAYZIV010000219.1:0-1582 GCA_964478475.1 uncultured Gammaproteobacteria bacterium
CGTTTCAGGGTCTCAGTAACGTAAGTTTCAACGATAACCGCACATTCCTGAGATGCTGAAATAAATTCAGCATGACAAAAGCACAAGTTCGGAATGACAAAAGTACAAATTCAGCATGACGAAAGTTTTTCACCTTAAAATGAACAATTTAAAAATTTCATCGTTCTAAGTAATATAAAGACAAAAATGAAGGAAATAAAAATGTCTGATAAATGCAACAAATACGAATCGCTTTTCATCTTCAGCACAGAAGAAGAACTCACAAAACACCTGGAGAGCTGTCCGGACTGCCGCGAAGAACATGAAAAAATGCACAAAACCCAAAACCTTGTAAAAGAAGTAAAATCTTATTACACACAAAAACCGCGGATAAAATCAAATTTAACCAAAATCGCAGCAGGATTAACAGTCTTATTCCTGACATATTTTTCGATCACTAACATAATGCACGTCGAAAATCAGCACGACAACGATATATCCTATGCGGCGGAGGAATCGATTGTTTATCAAATGGGACTTCCGACAGATGAGTACGGGTTACTTAGGATTTTTTAGGGCTAGCAAACACTAATGAAGAAAAACACTCAACAACAAAAACTAAATATAGAAAACATAATAAAAACTTATCAAATAACCATTAAAAATCTTATTATGTCGTTTACCGGAAATGGAAATTTTCGCGATATTCAGCAGGAAGTTTATATAAAAATCTGGAAAAACCTGCCCAAATATCAAGACAACGGAAAACTTCCAGGCTGGATCAAGAAAATAACGGTTAATACCTGCAAAGACCACTTGAAATCTAGGCAATTCAATCAAAACAAAGTCACCACTTCGGAAGATGAAATCCTAACAGCGATTAAAGACAAAAAAACAACGCCTGATAATTTAATTTTATTAAAGGAACGACAGCGTAAAATAATTGCAGCGATTGAAAAATTAAGCCCTAAGTTCAAAGAAGTGATAATTCTCTATGACATTGAAGAAATGACGTATGAAAAAATCGCTGAAAAACTCAAATGCCCTACGGGTACTGTGAAATCCAGATTATTCAACGCAAGAAAACAACTTCAAGCTGAGCTTACAGATTTATTATAAAAGGAGGTCATAAAGATGAAAAAAATATTAAGTTTATTGATTCTAGCGGCGTTTGTATCGCTTAACGCATCTTACGCGTTAGCAGAAAAAGATATGCGCAAGCCTGGAATGCAAAGACAAGACAAGGAAGCTCGTCAGCAGAGAATGGAACAGCAAAAAGAACGAATTTCTGAGAGATTAAACCTGACAGAAGAGCAAAAAGCAAAAGCAAAGGAGCTGTATGAGCAGTCCAGAGCTGAAATCAAGCCTCTTATGGAAAAAATGCGAGAATTAAAAGGCGAAATTAGAGAGTTAAAACGCTCAAACGCACCTGAAGCTGAAATAAAAGCAAAAGTAGCAGAAATTAAGAAAGTCAAATCCCAAGCTCAGGCTATTCGAGGAAAAAACATGAAACAGTTTGAATCTATTCTAAACAACGAACAAAAAGCTGAATTGAAAAAAATAAAAGAAGAGGGCAAAAAAAGACGCGAAGAAGCGATAAAAA
>CAYZIV010000219.1:1682-3401 GCA_964478475.1 uncultured Gammaproteobacteria bacterium
GAATTGAAAAAAATAAAAGAAGAGGGCAAAAAAAGACGCGAAGAAGCGATAAAAAAATGGAAAGATAGAAAAGACGAGTCTATGAAGAGAAAAGCCTCTCCTAAAGGCGAAGCACGCGGACCTCACGACGGTCGGGGCAGAAGATAGTCTGTTTATAATTTACAAAAAAGGGGGATTTTTAGCTTAAAGCTAAAAATCCCCCTTTTTCAATTGAACGATCAACTTGTATTTCTTGCTGGTGAGACCCTGAAACGAGTTCAGGGTGACAATCGGGGCGCAAGTTAGGAATTTTGATTCTCCCAACAAAGCGATTAATTTTTTCTTGTCATATAATAAAAACAAGAAAAAAGGCTAAGTCATGAAATACGATATAGCAATAATAGGCGCGGGACCGGGCGGTTACGCAGCAGCAATCAGAGCCGCACAGCTCGGTGCAGCCGTTGCTTTAATTGAAAAAGATAAAGTAGGCGGAGTTTGTCTTAACCGCGGATGCATCCCGTCAAAAGCCGTGATCGCAAGCGCTGATCGGTATAATCAGGCAAAAAAGTTTTCGAAATTTGGCATTAATCTTGAGAACCTAAGCTACGATTATGAAAAAATTTCTGCCAGAAAAAAAATAATCGTCGAAAAACTTGGAAAAAGCCTTGTCCAGCTGATAAAAAGCAATAAAATTAATGTAATAAAAGGCGAAGCGTGTATAGAATCTGATAAAACTCTCAAAGTTATCGGCAAATCAGGCGAAAGTTTTGTTGAATTCAAGAACCTCATCATTGCTACCGGCTCGCGACCTGTTTCTCTTCCCAATATTGAAATAGACCACGAGTTTGTGCTCGATACCGATGATATTCTCGCGCTGGAAAACCTACCGGATTCCGTGCTCATAGCAGGAAGTGGCGCCAGCGGGATTGAGTGGACAAGGATTTTCAGTAATCTTGAAAAACATGTCACTCTTGTGGAAATCGCTTCTAAAATTGCTCCCATGTACGATTCCAGTGTGTCCGAGCACTTGACCAGAGGGTTAAAAAGAAATAAAGTCGAATTTTTCACTGATACAAGTATCGAAAAAATTAGCGAGAAAAAGGTTTTTCTGTCTAACGGCAAAGAATTCACCCCTGATATCGTGTTTCTCGCAGCAGGCAGAGCCCCTAATACAGAAATTAAAGGCATTGAGCGTTTAAATATAGAAATGAACGGCAAATTTTTCAAAACCGATACCAATCTGCGGACAAATATCGAAAATGTTTACGCAATCGGGGATGTGACAGGGATTTTTCCTGTGGCGCATGCCGCTTCTCATCAGGGAGTCAAAGTCGTAGAGCATATTTTGCTCAATAAAAAAACGGATATAAACTATCAAAACATCCCCTCGGTTATCTACGGACACCCGGAAATAGCGTCTGTCGGCTATACCGAAGACCAGCTTGTCCAAAACGGGAGGGTTTATGAAAAAAGCGTATTCCCGATGTCCGCGCTCGGGAAATCATTCGTGGAAGACGAAATTGAAGGGTTTGTGAAAATTCTCGCCTCAGGTGAAGAAATTTTAGGAATACATGTAGTCGCGGATCACGCGACAGAGCTTCTTCAGCAGCTTTTGATCGCCAAGAGCACAGGGGCTTCTCTTGAGAAGCTTCGAGAAATTGTGTTTGCTCATCCGACTTATTCGGAAGCGGTACATGAGTCTGTCCTCGGGCTGTTTGAAGGGGCTTTGCACTTGCCGCC
>CAYZIV010000220.1:0-3393 GCA_964478475.1 uncultured Gammaproteobacteria bacterium
AGCATAGGAACAAATAAAATCAGTCCAAGTGTTACCACAAATGAAAGTTGAAAATTTACGCTGGTTATTATAACAGGATTAAATAAAAGCATTAGTGTGCCTACGATAACCAATAAGACCGAGCTTTGTGCCTGTTTGTCAAACAATTTTCCCAGCAAAACAAATTCCATCATAAGCGCAGCTCTCATAACAGAGGGCGGAAGTCCTGTCAGCAGAGCATAAATGGCTACAAAAACCATTCCGAGCATAATTTTTGGATTGTAAGGCATGTTAAAACGTGTTGCCAGAAAAAACCAAATTGCAAATATTATCCCGACATTTAGCCCTGAAGCTGCAAGGAAATGGACCAGTCCGGAATGAATAAAACTCTCTCGAATATCCTCAGGGGCGGGAACTGCCCTATAGCCAAAGACCATTCCGCAAAGCACCTCAAGTTTTGGCGAATCAAGATTTTGTCTGTGAACGTCCACGATTTTATTTCTAAATTTGTTTAGCTTGTTAAGCAGATATAGATGACCAAAACCAGAGTTCCCAAGTGTTTCATAATTGTTGTACCGAACAAAAGTCATAGTGAAAATGCCAAGCCGGTTAAGATATTGTTCATAATCAAATTGCCCCGGATTGGTCGATGTAAATGGCGGATTTACTGATCCTTTGATTTGTAATGAATCACCAACTTCGATAGTGTCGAAATTTCTTTGGTTGTCGTAGATATAGACTATAGTTTTCGCTTTAGCAGGAGTCCATTCACTGCCATTTTTAATATAATTAACTTTGAAATGAAACTTTGTCTTGTTTTTGAGATTTGGAGCCGGTTCATTTATAACCTGACCCCTAAGACTGAGCGTTCTTGGCGCAATTTCATATAAATCGTCGGGTTGCGGGATCCTGGAATCTGTATATACCACGGAAAGAAGAAATACACTAAAACAAATAACCCCATATGCTGGAACTATGCGTTTATTGAAAATAAAAAACAATAAAAAACTTAATAATAGAAGAGCTGTAGAAATTAAATATATTCCAAACCCGCCAAGCGCACAACCTGTTCCCGCAATAAAGGCAGAACAAATTAAAAGAATTTTCTGTGATTGTGTAAAGCTTCTGTTCATTAAGTTAATTATAATTCAAACCTGAATTACAATTTGAAAAGTTTTAGCTGTAAAAACTTTTTATAGACTGACGGGGAATATAAAATTTCATTTGAAAATATATTATATTTTTATGAATAAATGATTTTTATTATTTATAAAAATAGGGGGAGAACTATAAAATGAAAGTTACAGAAAAAAACGGCAAAAAATTCAAAAGCGCATATTCTGTGTTGCAAAAAACAGGACAAGGCGTAAAATTTGCTACAAATACCGGATATAAAACAGGTTATTTTATGGCAAAACATCCTAATATTGAAAAAGTAAAAAATAATATTGAAAAAAATTACAAGACGGGATTATTGGCGCTCATAGGGCTTGGAGTTGGCCTTATAGGAATGATTAAGGTCATAAGCAAGCTCAAGAAATAAAATGAATACCTAAATTCATAAAAATGGTCTCAAAAATGTTAAATAAATCACTGCTATCATTGCGAGGCAAAAATCTTGTTGTATAAACTGCAATCTTTAATTCGAAGCAATCTTTTTTGTAATTACTTATTAAGATTGCTTCGGGAGTTTAATAAAATGGTTTTTTCCTTTCGCTTACTGTCTGACACTTGTAAGTAATATTTTTGAGACCGCTTATAAAGAGCTTGGTTATGGTATCATCTGGTCTACAGTCATTACCAGTATTCCTGTTGCGCCAAGCTGTTTTAACCTGTCTATATTTTCATAAATTGTTTTTTTATTAACCACGACATGAATAGCTACTTCATCGTCATTATCAAGTAATCCCACTACTGTAGGAGATTTTAAGCCTGGTATAATCTTTTTAACCTCGGTAAGAGCTGCTTTGGGTATATTTGCCATAAGGTATTTCTTTTCTTCAGCGTCCAGGGCAGATTTAACAATTCTTAAAAAAGACTCCAGTTTTTCTGGTTTCTCAGCTTGAAGTCCGGGCCTTGCTATTATAACAGCACTTGATTGCATTATTTCACCGATAATCTTTAGCCCGTTATTTCTTAAAGTTGATCCTGAAGAGGTGATATCTACTATAACATCTGCAAGTCCCAACTTGGGAGTGATTTCAGTTGCTCCGCATACTTCGGTTATGTTGACTTTTTTGTTTAATTTCTCAAAATAATTTTTCGTAATATTTGGAAAAGAAGTAGCTATCTTGGTATTGTCCGGAAGTTCTTTGGCGCTGTTGATGTGTGAATCTTCTTTTGCAGCGACAACCATTTTACAAAAACCAAAATTAAGTTGCATGGCTTCTTCAACGTTTACACAGCTTTCAGCTACAATATCCTGTCCGGTGATCCCGATATCCATAACTCCGCTGTTAATAAAATTTGGAATGTCCTGTGTTCTTACGAAAATAAGTGTATAATTTTCATCCGGTGTTGATGCATAAAGTTTTCTGTCACTTTTTTTTACGCTTAAATCTGCTCTGCTAAATAACTCCAGGGTTTCTTCGGAAAGTCTTCCTTTGTTTGGCACAGCTATTTTTAAGCCATTATTGTTCATTTTTATCTTCCTTCTTGTTAAAATTTAAACCAATTATATGCTTAAAATATGCTTATGTCACGTTGAGTGTAATTTAAGTTTTTGCAGGTTGTTAGATAACATTATTAATCATAATTTGGGTTATAATTATTTAAAAAAGAGAGAATAAAATGCTTGATATTAAACAAATAAGAGAAAATCCCGATAAAATCAATAAACTTTTAAAAAGAAGGTCCGCGGATTTATCGATAGACGAAGTTATTGAAGTTGATAAAAAAAGAAGAGAAATTCAGGTACAGGCAGATAACCTCAGAGCCGATAGAAAAAACTCCTCTCAAGAGATAGGAAGCCTCAAAAAGCAGGGACAAGATACAATTGAACTTCAGGAAAAAGTGCGTCAGACAGGGGAAAAGATTAAAGAGCTTGAAGAACAGGAAGCATTATTAGATCAAAAACAAAAAGATATATTGTTAAATATTCCAAATATACCGGATGAAACTACTCCTATAGGCTTGAGTGAAGAGGAAAATGTAGTAATTAAAACCGCAGGAAAGATTGTAGAAAAATCTTTTGAAGTGAAGCCTCATTGGGATATTGCAGCAGAATTGAATCTTCTTGATTTTGAGAGAGGAGTAAAAATATCAGAGTCAAGGTTTGTAATTTACAAAGGTCAGGGTGCAAAACTGGAGCGGGCTTTGATAAACTTTTTTTTGGATTTGCATACAACAGAACATTCTTATACGGAATATCTGCCCCCATATCTTGTTAACGATTCAGCTATGACAGGAACAGGA
>CAYZIV010000221.1:0-3381 GCA_964478475.1 uncultured Gammaproteobacteria bacterium
GTGTTTAAAAAATTGATTTCTTCTGAAAGATCGTTAATTAATTTTTGTACGTAGTTTATATTGAGATTTTTAATCTCAGACTCGCTATCGTTCTTATAGTTTTCCTGAAAAGATTCAAAATCCAGAATTTTATTTTTGTAATAGTCTTTTACATTCAATATTGTAATTTTTTTCTCATAGACATTAAGATTTGGCAGAAGGAGAATTTTCACGCCGGCCAATTGATCGGAAAAAGAGTAATTTTCTGGTATTTCCTGAAGCATGAGTTTTTCAAAATATTTTTTTCCATGATTTTTTATAGAATACACGGAACTTTTCTGCCCACCCGGGCTCGTATGTTTTTTGACACCAA
Organism: uncultured Gammaproteobacteria bacterium; assembly: GCA_964478475.1. GTDB lineage: Bacteria > Cyanobacteriota > Vampirovibrionia > Gastranaerophilales > UBA9971 > CAYZIV01. Next base: position 353 of record CAYZIV010000221.1, read on the forward strand.
TATATCCGTTGGAATGAAGTTTTTGAATAACCGGATAAATAGTTCCCATACTGGCGCTGTGGAAAAGGAAAAAATATTTATTGATATTTTTGCGGATTTTATAAATCGTACAGTCCTGATTCATAAGGATGAACAGGATTAAAAGCTCAGTAATCATAAGTATTTTCGATCAATTATCTTTTACAGACTGCCTAAAGACGATCCGGTGAGCTGAAGGGCTTGTTTTGCTTTTTCAAAATCCACTTCAATCCGACCGTCAACAGCCACACCTTCACCTGATTTATCAGAAATTTTCAACGGGTTGATATCTAATTCTTTGATGAAATCGAAATCGTTTACAAGCTGAGACAATCTCAACATTGTTTCTTCGACCTGAGGAATATCTGCAGGGATTTCCCCTCTTGCGCCCTGAAGGATTTTATAAGCCTTAACCGAACGGACCATTTCGCTGACGTCAATATCAGTCACAGGATTCACTCTAAAAGCAACATCTTTGAGGGTTTCGACAAAAATTCCACCAAGACCGAACATCATAAGGTGTCCGTATTGAGGATCGGTTGCAATTCCGCACACCATTTCTCTTTCGCCTTTTACCATTTCCTGGATGATAACTCCGTCGAGTGAATTTTCCAATCCTTTAGCTCTTAATCTTTCTAAAAGAGCGGTATATTCTGCTTTTAATTGTTCTTCACTGTTAATTCCCACAATAACACCGCCTATTTCTGTTTTATGAGAAATTTTGGTAGAAGTGATCTTCATTACCACCGGGTAATCTATTTTATTTGCTTCTGCCACAGCTTCTTCCATATTTGAAGCAAAAGCGTATTTACAGGTTCTTATCCCGTAAGCATCGAGAACATCAATAGATTCCATCGTTGTGAGCTGGCTTCTACCCTGTTTTAGGGCATTTGAAATAATTTCTTTTGTTTTATTTTTGTCAATATTATATGAAGGCAGTTTTCCTTCGGCTTTATCAAGCCATTGACGATAAGTATACATTTTTGCCAGCGTATTTGCAGCAGTTTCAGGATATTGATAAAACGGAACATTAGTTTCAACTTTGTTTATTCTGCTAAAAAATCCATTTTTAGCCATCATAACAGCAATTATAGGCTTTTCCGGATATTGTTCTTTAATTTCCATAATCGTTTTGGAAACATCCATCGGATCAAGATTCATTAACGGCAAATAAATCACCATTATCGCATCGACATTTTCATCTTCAATAAGAGCTTTTAATGTTTTGCCGTAATGCTCAAGAGGCGCGCTGGCAATCATATCAACAGGATTTTTAACACTTGCCGCTGCTGCCAGATAGCTTCTCATGTAATCTTTTGTTTTATCAGACAGGTTAGCCATTTCAAGCCCGTGCTCACAAATTGCGTCTGTTGCCATTATTCCGGGACCGCCGGCATTAGTCATTATAGCTATCTTGTTTCCTTTTAAAAGCGGACAGTTTGCAAATCCCTGAGCGACTTCAAACATTTCAGGAACAGAATTAGCTCTTATAACTCCACTTTGTTTTAAAAGAGCGTCAGCAGCGAGGTCAGCCCCTGCTAATGAACCTGTATGAGAAGAAGCTGCGGAAGCCCCCGCGGCTGATCTTCCTGCTTTTATTGCCACTACAGGCTTTTTCTTTGTTATTTCTTTAGCCAGCCTGCTAAATTCGCCCGGATCAGTTATTGACTCAATATACAAAAGCACCTGATCTGTATTTGGCTCATCTTTCCAGTATTCCAAGAGTGTTTCAGCGGTGACATCCGCTGCATTACCGATGGAAACAAACTGACTGAGCCCGAGATTTATGTCTTTTGAAATATTCAAAACAGCAGCTCCAAGAGCTCCGGATTGAGATGTAAATGCGGTTTTTCCTTTTATAGGAAGAGCGTCCGCAAAAGAAGCATCCATTTGAATGTTTTCATCGGTATTTATAACGCCAAGACAATTTGGACCTACCATTCTCATGCCGTATTTTCTAATTCTGGCAAGTAATTCTTGTTCTATTTCAACACCTTCTCCGCCTATTTCTTTGAAACCTGCGGAAATAACCACTATTCCCTTGATTCCTTTTTCTCCGCACTGATCTATAACTGATAACACATGGTCGCGAGCTACCGCAATAACAGCAAGATCAACCGTCACAGGCAAATCTGAAACGCTTTTATAAGCTTTTATCCCGCATATTTCGTCTGATTTAGGATTAATCGGATATAAAGTGCCTGTATATTGATACTCTAACAACCTGAGCATTATTTCATTGCCGATTGTCCCTTGTCTGGATGAAGCTCCAACAACTGCGATAGTTTTTGGACACATAATGAAATCAAGTTCTTTAGTCATTTTTTCCCCTTTGATTTTATAGTTATTATAATTATATTAAAATACATCCATGGCTTTATGTAAATAAAGAGCCCGTTTAATTGACTTTTTACTTATGAATCATATCCTTTCGGCAGCCATTCTCTTACTCTGAATTGCGCGCCAAGATTTTCAGCTGTTTTTCTGCATTTTTCTATATCAATTTTATAATCCCCGAACCCGGAAACTACTGTAGCAGTGGTGTCTATTCCGTTTTTCGAACACTGCTCAATAAAGTCTTTAACCGCTTGATAAGCTGTTTCCTTATCATAAACAGGGTGGCATATTTCTGCGTACAAGTCAGCATCTTGAGCATTTAAACTGACGGAAACCTGGTCTATAAGCCCTGCAATTTCCGGGACAATGTTTTTTTTATGAATCAAATTCCCATGTCCGTTGGTATTGACCCTTATTACAACATCAGGATAATTTTCTTTTATAAATTTAGCCGTATTTTTTATTATATCCAGCTTTATAAAAGGTTCCCCGTATCCGCAAAACACAACTTCTTTACAATCCGGGGATAAATTAGCTTTTATTTCTTCAATAATCTCTTTATGGCTAAAATTTTCATTTTCAAGCAAAAGATTAACTCCGCCAACGCTATCGCCTGAACTTTTGATACAAAATTCACATTTGTTTGTACACAAGTTTGTAACATTTATATACAT
>CAYZIV010000222.1:0-3375 GCA_964478475.1 uncultured Gammaproteobacteria bacterium
TGAGGCTCTGGATTTGCTTTGCTAAGGCAAAGGAAAACAGAGAGCCGAACTCATTCCGGGATTTTGAGAAATCTCATTAAGCTATAATTGCGTTTTAGTTATCTAATAATTGAGATTAAACAAAAAACTAAGTTAATAAATATTTTAAAAGATGATAATATCTAAAAAATCTTTTAAAATATTTATTGAAAGCTTAAACAATTTGGAAAAATGATAAAAATCAGACCGGTCAGACAATCTGATATCAAAAAAATCGTAGAAATGATTGAATTTGTATCTCCTGGGGTATCTTCAGGAATTATTGAAGATAAAAAACTTATCCATTTTCCGTTTAATTTTTTTCACAAAATTTTGCCCGTAAATTTTAAATTTCTACAAGAGTGTTATATAGCAGTAGAAGACAAAAAACCACTCGGATTAATAAGCCTTGCTCCCGATGGAAAAACAAAAACAAGATGGAAAATAAACAGGCTGGTATTAGGAGCGGATGCTTACAATGCCGGAAAACAACTGATTGAATATGTTGTCAATAAATACGGGGGAGCCGGGGTAGAAAATTTTCTCACAATAATTAATGAGAATTGTCCTGAAGCGATTACGTTGTTTAAAAATACTTGCATGTTCAGATATTGTTCAAAAATCAGCATATGGGAAAATGAAAATTTTTATTATGAAGATACAAAAACAGACCTTGAATTTTTAAGAAAAGCAAAAATAAGCGATGCGCAAAAACTTTTTGAACTGGATTCAGAAAGTTTATATCCGCATTTCAGGCCGTCTTTAATAAAAACCGTAAAAGATTTTCAATTTGATTTAAAAAACAAGTTAATCAATAAATTTAAAGGCTGCAACGCTGATAAATATATACTCGATAACCCGTCGCTCAATTCAATAGAAGGTTTATTGTCGATTTATAGTTCTGATAAACAAAATTTTTGGATTGATATAACTTTATCATCGGCATATCAACAGTATTATCAAGATTTTCTAAATTTTGCATACAGAGAAATAAAATCTCAAAACCGGGGAGCAAAGATTTATATAGGAATAAAAGATTATCAACAAACAGCGAATCTTATGACGGAAACTTTAACTAATCAAAATTTCAAGCAATGCGGAAGTTTCCAGATTCTCATAAAAGATTATTGGCAACCTATTCAGGATTATAAAGAAAAAAAATCGCCGATAGTAATTTTTCCTGATATGACAAGTCCGGCATGTAACATGATTCAATTTATAAACGAGACTTAATTTCGGCACTGCATTAAAAGTTAAATAAAGGTAAAAAACCTTGAATAATGATGAAAATATTAAACAAAATAAGGAAATAAGGCGTAAATTACTATTTATCATCTTTTTAGTAGCTATATATATGCTGGCAGAATTAATAGGAGGGCTAATCAGCGGCAGTTTAGCTTTATTAGCTGATGCCGGACACATGCTCGGAGATTTTGCGGCATTAAGTATGTCATATTTTGCCTTGCATATTGTTTTAAAACCGGCTTCTGCGGAAAAAACTTTCGGTTATCACAGGACAGAAATAATTGTAGCTTTGATAAACGGAGTAATTTTGCTGGGAGTAAGCGGTTTTATTATGTACGAAGGCATAATGAGAGTCATGTCCCCGCCGGAAATTATAGCGCCGCTAATGATAGCTATTGCATCAGGCGGATTGATAATAAATTTCATCGGATTATTTATTTTACATTCATATATAAAAAGCAATTTAAATATAAAAGGAGCATTTTTCCATATAATCGGAGATACTTTAGGTTCAATAGGCGCTATTACTGCCGGTCTTATCATATATTTTTATGAATTTTATTATGCTGATATTATAATCAGTTTTATAATAGCTGTTTTGATTATTCTAAGCGGGTTAAAGCTGATAACCGAATCTTCAAATATTCTGCTGGAAGGAACTCCGCCACATTTAGATGTTGATGAAATTAAAAATACCATACTAAAAATAAAAGGGGTAAAAAGAGTACATGAACTGCATGTATGGTCTATTTGCCAGCACAGAATATCTTTAAGTGTTCATGTAGTAAGTGATGAACCAAATACGCAAGATATTTTATGTTATGTAGACAGAATTTTAAGGGAAAAATTTGATATACATCATCTTACGATTCAAATTGAGCCATCAAATTTTGCTGAAAAGCCTTGTGATTTTTAAAACAGTTTAAATTAGAATTATTATTTTTATAAAAATTTGAACAATCTTTTCCAGAGCTTTATTCAATGTTTAGTGAGCTAAAAATAGCTATGGTTATTAGAAATATGGGCGATGAATGAATGTTTTATAAAAGGTTATTATTTAATAATTATTTAATTTAGGACAAATATCTGCTTTTAGATAAAAAATTTAAATATTAAGGGGGGGGAATAAAGGGAGATGACAGAGAAAATAAAAGTGCTTATGGTCGAAGACCATAAATTATTAAGAGTTGGCTTAAAGGCCATATTTGAAGAATATTCTAACCTCGAAATTATTGGAGAGGCAGAAGATGGACCAGAAGCTGTAAAGACAGCAAGAGAATTAAAGCCTGATGTTGTTTTAATGGATATAGGCCTGCCTGTATTTTCGGGCATTGAAGCGACTCGAAGAATAAAAGAGTCCAATCCGGAAATAAAAGTTATCATTTTAACTTCCCATACCGACGAAAAAGAAGTTATGGATGCATTGGCAGCAGGAGCAAATGCATATGCGATTAAGGATATAAAAACAGAGCATTTGGTCAGCATAATTCAGACAGTAAAAGCCGGGGCATTTTGGCTTGATCCTGCTATAGCGAAGGTGGTTATGCAAAAAAAAACTACTTTTCCGGGAAATAACAAACCTTACACCAGAGCTTCATTCAAAGCAGATCATTCAAATTTAACAGAAAGAGAATTTGAAGTCTTAAAACTTGTTGTAGACGGGAAATCCAACAACGAAATTGCAAACTTGTTAAAAATCAGCGAACATACAGCAAAAGCGCATGTATGCAATATAATTCAAAAACTTGTAGTTGATGATCGTACACAAGCTGCAGTAAAAGCCATTAAAGAAGGAATTGTTTAACTCGAGTCGCGAATTGGCTGAAATGTAATTATAGCTTAATAAAATTTCACTAAAAATTAATTCGCGACTCAGGTTGTTTAAAATTTTAAAAATTCCACTTTTGGTGAATGCAAGAGCAATGCCCGGTTGGCTATACTGTTTAAAACAGAGAGTAATTACTTTCGTTTATTAATATAAAAAGTATAAGCTAACCGAGGAAAAGTTTATGAATAAAGATCTTTTTGTCAAAAAAGTAATGGAACATGGGAATATTCAAGACAAAGAAGCTGCTGAGCGCGGTGTTCAAATTGTGTTCAGCTTATTGAGTT
>CAYZIV010000223.1:0-3360 GCA_964478475.1 uncultured Gammaproteobacteria bacterium
TTGCACTGCATCTCTGATAGAAATATTTTCTTTTATAGTAACGAGGTCCGTGGACATAATATCTTTTACATAAAACTGCATTTTTACTCCTTGGTTTTAATTGACTTACAATTAAGATAGATAACAAAACATATAATTTATTTCATCATACTGAAGTTTAAAATAATGAGCATTTTAAGTAAAGATTTTTATGAAAAAAATACGGTGGAAGTTGCAAGAGAGTTACTGGGCTGTAAAATAAACCGGATAATCAACGGGAAAATATTAAGCGGAATTATTGTGGAAACCGAAGCTTATACTCAGGATGATCCGGCGTGTCATGCTTTTAATGGAAAAACTCCCAGGTCTTTGACTCTCTATAAGCAACCGGGACTTGCTTATGTTTATTTCATTTATGGAATGTATCATTGTTTAAATTTCGTTACAGAAAAAGAAGGAAAAGCCGGAGCTGTATTAATACGAGCATTAGAGCCGATATCGCCTTTGAAAAATACAAACGGGCCGGGGAAGCTTTGTAGAGAACTTGAAATAACCAGGGAACTCAACGAGATTGATGTTACGAATAAGAATTCAGTAATGTGGGTTGAGAAAGGAATTGATTTGTTTTCTAAAGATATAGTTACATCAACCAGAATCGGAATCAAAAAAGCTGTTGATTATCCATGGCGGTTTTATGTAAAAGATAATCAATTTATTTCAAAAAAATAATCTTTCATCTTTGATAATCATCTTCTATTCTGACTATATCGTCTTCTCCAAGATAATCGCCGTTTTGAACTTCTATTATAACTGCCGGAGTTTTTGCTTTATTTTGGATCCTGTGTTTTGTCTTTACCGGAATTTCGATGTATTCGCCTTTTTTATATTCTTTTATATTTTCCCCACAGGTAATAGTGGGTTCACCTTCTACAATTGTCCATATTTCACTTCTTTTATAGTGAAACTGCAAGCTGAGTCTTTGTCCGGGATTAATTACAAGTTTTTTTACTTTGTAATTTTTTTCTTCTTCCAGGATCGTATAATATCCCCATGGTCTATGTTCAGTATATAATTCAGTCATTTTCCGCTCCCCTAAAACATTTTTATTTAATCATAAAAATATCAATTTTTCATTTGAATTATTTATAAAGTCGTTATTTCTTTAAAAAAAATTTGGTATAATTTCCTTGATTTTCATAAAAATAAAAAACCTGATTATTAAAATAAAAAAGCGGTAAGAGAATGATTTATTGCAAAAAAGTGTTGATATCATTAATGTTATGCCTGTTTGTTTTGAATTCACAGGCGACTTATGCTGCAACAGCTTCAAGCACTGCTGATAAAACCATAAATTATATTGCTAACGGCGCTTATTATATAACTAAGTATAGCTTAAAAGGAGCATGGTTTATCACCAGAAAAACAGCAAAAGGAATAGTAATAATTTCCAAGAGCACATATAACGGGATTAAAGATGCTTTTGATTCCGGCGGGTCTTCCCAGAGAATTGACAGCGGCTCGCATAATAATGACCTTGTGCTTCCACCTCCGCCCGAATTTATTGATTAATTCGCAATTTAGGCTGATTAATCCCAATCTTTAGTTATAGCAAGGGTGACAATTGTTTAGAAATTGAGGTTGATCAGCAGTTTTTGCTATAAGTTATAATTATTTATAGATAATAAAAATTTGAGAAATCTCATGAATTTTCGAAATTGTATATTTATTTCTTTATTTTTATTTATTTTTGTTCTGTATCCTGGAGCAAATGCAATTAGTGAAGAAAATTATAATTTAACAAGAACCGATAATCTTATTAGAGTAGGAATTACCACAAATAATTTTAGCCGGTATGAATATGAAAATATTAGTTTATCTTCACGCGGACGGTTTGAAGTTTATGATAAATTTTTTGATGCAAAAATTGCTGAAACCAAAGCCGGGGATGTATTAGAGTTTGCAATTGACGATACCACTTTTATAGTGAAAAAAAATAATAAAAAAATCCCCGAAAAAATTTTCGGTCCAATAGTTGTGAAACCTATTGATGAAAACCCTATAGAAGTCGTAGGATTAAAAAGAAAAGGAAAACAGGCTGCTTACAGGGGATATTTCGAAATTATTAGAGTTCCGGGAAAAAAAGGAAAGTTTTCATTAGTAAATGTGCTTTTTCTCGATGATTATTTAAAAGGCGTTGTTCCAAATGAACTCCCTGTTTCTTTCGGTTATGAAGCTCTTAAGACCCAAGCTGTTGCTGCAAGAAATTACGCTATAAGGCCGAGAATTAAAATACACCAGCATTTTGACTTGTGCGATTCAATCGGCTCACAGGTATATTTTGGCGTAAATACTGAAGCTCCTGAATCAAATAAAGCTATAGAAGAAACAAAAGGACTTGTCGCTCTACACTTAGGAGAAGTTATAGTCGCTCTGTACAGTTCAACAGCAGGCGGTTATACTGAAAACTATGAAAACGCTTTTTCTGAACTGGGGGGCGGCGCTTTTCCGGCAAAACCATTGCCCTATCTTAAGGGAAAACCTGATATTTTGGGAACTCCCGTTTTAAATACCGATGAAAAAGCAAGGAATTTTTATGCCCAAAGGCCAGACTCTTTTGATGTTAATTCCAGAAACTACCGATGGAAAAGAGAATGGACAGGCGAAGAATTAAGAACCGTTTTAAACAAATATTTGAGCAATTATTCAAAAACAGAATATGTTAGACCTGTCTTTACGAAAGGTTCTGATATTGGCAAAATAAAAAGCGTTAATGTTATTTCAAGAGGAGTCTCCGGCAAGGCTATTGATATATCCGTTAAAACCTCTAAAGGAGAATGGGTTATAAAAAAAGAACTTGTAATAAGAAGGGTTCTTAGAAAAAACGGAAACGCTCTGCCGAGCGCAAATTTAGTTTTTAACAATAAGACAGATAAAGACGGATATCTTGTAAAACTTGAGGCAATTGGAGGCGGATTTGGACACGGCGTAGGGATGAGTCAGTATGGAGCAAGCTATATGTCCGGTAAAGGTTATACTTTTGATCAAATTTTACAACATTATTATACAGATATTGCTCTTGGAACCTGGCCTGTTTATTTGAATTCGGAATATACTTTTCAACCCTTAAAACAAGAATTTTCTTCACCAAAAGGTAAAGCTGACTTGCTTATTGAAAATTATGACGTCGATGATCCGCTGGAAAAATTTAATTTTGCCATAAATTCTAAAAAAGTTTCACTCGGTGAAAAAGAACTTTCTTATGAAAGAATCAGAATTCCGTTAAATAAATTTATTAAAAAAGGGTTAAATGAAATTGTTTATTACCCGATAGATGAAAATGAGGAAAAAAGCATTAAAGTTTGGGTGGAAGTGTTTAGAAAA
>CAYZIV010000224.1:0-3359 GCA_964478475.1 uncultured Gammaproteobacteria bacterium
TCTTCGGTTCCTGCGTGAATTAACATATTTTTTTCAGCTAGTTTATGAATGGTTGAATTTTCATTGTTCGTTATGGAAAAAACAGGTATGTTTTTGGCTTTGATTTTTTTTACAGCGGATAAAACATCGGCCGTTTCCCCGGATTGGGATAATGTTATTACAAGGTCGTTTTTTGAAATAACAGCGCTTCTGTGAGTAAATTCTCCCGCGTATTCCGTTATTACATTAATTTTTGTAATTTTTTCAATGAAATTTTTTGCCGCATCTGCTGCATTTTTGGATGAACCGCTTGCTATTAAATATATTTTTCCTATTTCTTTAGGTTTCATAGGAATTTGTACGTTTTTTATAAGGTTTTTCTCGTCAATATATGTATTTAAAAGATTTTTTAATGAAAATGACGTTTCTTTTATATCTTTTAACATTGTTCTCCTTAAAAATTTTAATTATTAGAGCAATTTTTTTGAAAATCTTTTTTTTAATTATATAGGTAAAAAATTTAATAAATAAGGGAAAAACGGAGTAAGTTTGATGAGAAGCGGGTATAAAAGTTTATTGGAAAAAATTAACGAGTCAGAAAAAAAATTAAGCCCAAAAAGAACTTATAATTTTGTGCAGGAAAACAAGGAAAGCCAAAAGTCTTATTTGATGAAACAGGATTGTGAGGCTGTTGAAGAATTTAAAAATTTGAAAGAAAATATTACTGCAGGCTCTTTTAAAAGTTATACACCGGCATATCAACCTGTTGCAGTAAGAAACAATCAATGGAATCAATAAGACCGCTAAACAGCATTTATATTCATATACCGTTTTGCAAAAGCAAGTGTCATTACTGCAATTTTATATCTTTTACAGGTAAAGAAAACAGTATCCAAAAATATTTTGCTGCTCTTGAAAAGGAAATAACAGCTTCATTAAACAGTTTTAAGAATAAAAAATTTGATACGGTCTATTTAGGCGGCGGAACACCGTCTTTAATAGACGTAAATTATTATGAAAAAATGTTATCCGGCATAAATTTGTCAGATTCTCCGGAAGTCACTATAGAAATCAATCCCGGGACCGTTTCTTTGGAATACCTGAAATCCCTTGGGCAGGCAGGATTTAATCGTCTCAGTGTTGGGGTTCAGAGTTTTAATAATAAAATTTTGAAAAATTTAAACAGACTGCATACTGCAGAAGAAGCTGTAAATACGGTTAAAAGTGCTAAAAAAGCGGGTTTTGAAAATATAAGCATAGATTTAATATACGGGTTGCCTGGTCAGGCAGTTTCAATTTGGGAAGATACGATATCTCAAGCGATCTCACTTGATGTAAATCATATTTCTGCTTACGGGCTAAAGATTGAAGAGGGAACAAAATTTTTCGATAATCCGCCGGAAAATCTTCCCGATGAAGAGCTGGCTTCGCATATGTATTTAAAAACGGTAGAAATATTTGATAAGAATGATTTTGAACATTATGAAATAAGCAATTTCGCTAAAAAAGGATATGAATCAAAACATAATCTTGCGTATTGGCGAAATCAGGAGTATTTCGGGTTTGGGCTGGCTGCACACGGTTATGTTAACGGGGTTAGATATTCAAACAAAACCGATTTTGATGATTATATTAATAATCCACTGATAAAAAAGAGTGAAAACAGGCTTACAACTCAAGAAATGATAGAGGAAGCGATTTTTCTCGGACTCAGGCTAAGGCAGGGAATTGATGTCTTGGAGTTCAAAGAACTTTATTCAGTAGACTTAACCAACAAATACAAGGGCATTATAGACAAATATACTGCATTGGGATTAATGACTTTTTCTGATAATAAACTTAAACTTACTATACAAGGAATATTATTGAGTAACAATATTCTCGCCGATTTTTTGAATTAAATTTAAAAAAACATGTTGTAATTGAAATAATACAGTTGTATTATATATTCATATTATACAATTGTTCTAGTGTTTGTTGTGCAAGGATGTTAGAGAGTAAATGAACAGTAATTTAGAAACAAAAGAAAATATAAAAGAAAAAATAATCGACGCGGCAAGCGAAATTTTTGCGGAAAAAGGCTATCAAAACACAACAATCAGAGATATCTGCCAGAAGGCGGATATTTATCAATTGTCAATAAATTATCATTTTGGCTGCAAAGAAAACCTCTTTAAAGAAGTTTTAATAAAAACATACGAAGATACTGAAGAAATTGTAGTGAGGGAAAAAATTAAAAACCTGCCGCCTGAAAAACAACTTGAGGAGATCATAAAAACACGCGTAAGTTCAATTTTCAACCAGGGAAAACAAGGAAGATATTTTAAAATAAGCGCAAAAGAACTTTCAAATAATTTTGATCTAATAAATGAAATAATGAACCCGTTTTTGACTACACATATAAATTTTATTAAAGAAGTTTTTTCTAATATATCAAACAATAAACTGGATGAATTTGAATTAAATTATTGCGCATATTTACTGATTTCCCATATTTCGGCATTTTGTATCCATTATAAAGCGACATTATTTGTTTTTGAGACAACTGAGCCGACTAATGATCAATTGGAAATGTTTGTTGAACAGGTTAAAACTTTTGTCCTCGGCGGCGTAGAAAAATTAATAAATCAAAAAGGGTAAAATTATGAATAAAAAAAAGCTCTTAATATTAATAATAGTTATAGTTGCAATCTTTTTCGGGGTAAAAACCCTGTTTTTTAGCGGTCCTCCGCATGGAATGGGGCAAATGCCGCCTTCATCGGTGACACTGATTGAAGTTGAGCAAAAAAAAGTTTTTGAAACAGATGAAAAAAGAGGAAGAGTGGTTGCTCGAGAAGAAGTTGCGCTTGTGCCGAGAATTTCGGGATATTTGCAAAAAATATACTTTACAGAGGGTTCAACAGTTAATAAAGGTGACTTGTTGTTTTTAGTAGAGCCTGATGAATATGAAGCGGCAGTTAATCAGGCAAAAGCAGATGTTGAAAATATGAAAGCAGCTCTTTGGGAAAGCGAAAGAAACCTTAAAAGAGCAAAAGACCTTGTTGAAAAAGATTATATAAGCAAATCAGAATACGACAACAAGCTGGCAATAAGAAATAAACACAAAGCAGCATTGAATGCAGGGATTGCTAATCTGGAAAAAGTCAGCAAAAACTTGAAATATACAAAAATACATGCGCCTATAACTGGAAAAATAAGCGCAGTAACTGTTTCAGAAGGTAATTTTGTCGGTCCTGATAAAGGTTCTTTGGCAACAATAGTTAGTTTTGACCCTGTTTATGTAAGTTATAGTCTTTCCAGCCTTGATTATATAAGATTAAAATTAAATCCTGAAAATTTAAATAAAAATATTAGAAAATCAATTTTTCATAAAAACAATA
>CAYZIV010000225.1:0-3324 GCA_964478475.1 uncultured Gammaproteobacteria bacterium
CGAGCTCATCGTATCTTCTATTTACAATATCAGGATTCTCCGCAACTTTTACAGGGTCTTTTTCATACAACAAGTCCCATCTGGTAAAGTCAGTACTTTCAAACACCTTATGATATTCGGTTTTTTGCCCGCCGATGCCGTTTTTGTCCAATTTCAAATCAACAACATCTTCATATTTTTTATTGAGATCTACCCCCCTAAATATTTTAACCGGCTTATCAACAGCTGCTTTCACAACCTCTGACCCTGTATAATAAGCCGCTACTCCTGCCGCAACCTGCTTTGCCTTGGGTATAGCCCCTTTCCCTCCTGCTGCGAATCCTCCTATTAATACAAGACCTCCGACTACGTATGGAATTTTACCCAACTGCATAAATTCAAAAAATGTTGCGTTTTTATCCCCTTTTAAACCATTTGCAGCATATTTAGGCAATTTGGAGATTTCTTTATAATCTGCTTTAATCTTTAAAAATGCCGTATCCGAAATAAGTCTGTCTGATTTATGATCATGGACTTTTTTATTATCATCAAAATCTGAATTCTTTGAATCCAGATTTTTAAAAGCTATATTTTTTTGATCAAGGCATGGTATCTCTCTATTATTTAGAGAAACTAATTTTCCATAACCGTTGGTTTCTATCATATTTTGTGTAATACCTCATGCTCAGGCAAACAAATATATTTTTTTCAGGTTGCTTGTAATAAATATAAAAACCCTAAAAACTAAAATTGACATGCTTTTTCAAGAAATTTTTTTTAATCGGCATACAAAGAAAATTTACAATTATTTATGTTTAAAAACTTGTTATTGGCGACTGATAAAAAACATAATATATACTCTCCAAGAATGTTCTTGATTTATTGGCATGTTTTTTCTATAAAAGAGAAGTACGTAAATGATCTTAGTAAAGAGGTATAGTTATGGTTAAAGTAGCAATAAACGGATTCGGCAGAATTGGTCGTAATACACTTAGAGCAGCTGTGGCAAACGGTTCATTCGACAAGCTCGAATATGTAGCAGTTAACGATCCCGGGTTAAAAGCCAAGGACGCAGCGTTACTTTTCAAATATGATTCAATAATGGGCAGATTCCAAGGCGAAGTTTCTTCATATGATGAAGGAATTATCATAAACGGCAAAAAAATCAAATTCTTCGCTGAAAAAGACCCTGCACAGCTTCCATGGAAAGATATGGGCGTAGAAGTTGTTATCGAATCAACAGGATTTTTCACAGACGGCGAAAAAGCTAAAGCTCACATCGATGCCGGCGCTAAAAAAGTTGTAATTTCAGCTCCGGGAAAAAATGTAGACAATACAATATGCTTAGGAATCAACGAAGACACATACGACGCAGCTACACAACACATAATTTCAATGGCAAGCTGCACAACAAACTGTCTGGCTCCTATAGCGAAAGTTTTACATAAAGAATTCGGAATTAAAGAAGGCTTAATGACAACTATTCACTCATATACAGGCGACCAAAGACTTCTTGACGCAGGTCACTCAGACCCAAGAAGAGCAAGAGCAGGAGCTTTAAACATCGTTCCTACAACAACAGGCGCTGCTAAAGCTGTAGGTCTTGTATTACCTGAATTAAACGGTAAATTAAACGGATTCGCAATGAGAGTCCCGACTCCTGACGTATCAATCGTTGACCTCGTTGCTACAACAGAAAAACCTGTAACAAAAGAATCAGTAAACGCAGCTCTTAAAAAAGCAGCTGACAGCGATTTAAAAGGAATAATGGAATACGTTGAAGAGCCACTCGTAAGCACAGACTTTATCGGTTCAAACTATTCAAGTTCTGTTGACGCTGCATTAACAATGACTATCAGCGATAACATGGTTAAAGTTGTTTCCTGGTATGACAACGAAATGGGCTACTCAACAAGACTTGCTGAAACTGTTGAATTAGTCGCTAAAAAATAATCGTTTTTAAAAACAATCTAAACAAGAAACCCGTAATTATATTACGGGTTTCTGTTCTTTTGTCGATTTGCCCGTAACGTGGTATTATTTTAATAGAGAGAGAAATTTAAATTTGAAAATTTATTTATGACTAATGAACCTAAGGATATTAAAGTAGTAGTTGATCTTGAAACAACTGGTCTGGACTACAAAAGAGAGAAGATTATTGAGTTTGCCGGCGTAAAACTTGTAAATAATCAAATAACAGAAGAGTTTGAGACTTTAATAAACCCGCAACAGGAAATCAGGCATTCGAGCATAGAAATTCACCATATAACACCTGAAATGGTAGAAAACGCGCCTACTATCGAAGAAGTGATGCCAAAAATTTTGGAATTCATAGGTGACTACCCTATAGTTGCTCATAACGCAATTTTTGATCATAGTTTTCTGGATCAGGCTTGCAAAGACCTATATGACAAAGGCATCGATAACCCGAAAATAGATACATTCCAAATGTATCGCGAAGTTTTCCCCTCTGACCCGTCACATGGAATGGAGTCGCTACTTAACCGATTTAATATCGACTTTCCCGTAAGACACAGGGCAATGGCGGACGCTAAAGGTCTTGCGTATGCATATCCGCACCTGCGGCATTTTTATGAAAAAAAATGCAAATGGCAGCTCTCACAGCTCGATAACATTGAATATTTGTTTGAAAGATATTTGCGCATCCAAAACCTTATTCAAACGCTTCAAGGCGAAATGGGGGACTTAAAATCAATATTCAAAATCTATTTCCAGGAAAACGGCAAAGAAATCACCGCCACAACTGAAGAAACACTGATAGGCCATTCAAAGTTAGTTTATCAATACGATACAAAGCTTATAAAAAAATTACTCAACCAGCCGGAATTTCACGACAAAGCTTTTAAAATAAACACAGGTTTTGTGGAAAAACTTATAAATGACCCGGATACTGACGAAGAACTGCGGCAAAAATTAATAGAGTGTCGCACTAATGTAAGAGAGTCACAGGTTGTTTCAGTTATAAAACCGGAAAAAACCCCTATATTAAAGATTGAAGAATAAAATTTCCGTACAAACACAATTATATCCGACCAATTAGCCGGATATAATTATAAAAATATTTAAATTTTATTAATCAAGCAATGATTCCAACACTGTCGCATTATGTGCCGCCAAACTATTTTCTCTCACTCTGTGCTTATGAATATAAGTCCTGAGAGCTTCTCTAATAAGTTCGCTTCTGGACCGTTTCTCATCATTTGCAACACTGTCTATTTTGCTTAAAAATTCTTCCGGCATGGAAATTAATACTCTGGCCATTTAGTCCTCCTGGTTAAACTAATTATGCATTTTTTAACTATATATATATTAAGAAAAAATTCT
>CAYZIV010000226.1:0-3314 GCA_964478475.1 uncultured Gammaproteobacteria bacterium
TAAAATATCCTATGAACCTTCTGACAAAAGACTTTTTTATCGTTTTATCGGGGTAATTAAAGTAACAATAGAAAAAAAGGAATATAAAACGGTTGACTGGTCAATAAACTCTTTTAAAATACAGAATTATTCAGGAAACTTAAAGAAAAATGACGAAACCACGGCTGAAATTGAAATTAATTTTCAAGGGTTCACCATTAAGTTTGCTCAAAAAATAAAAATTTTGCGAATAGAAAAAAACGGCAATTTAGCTGCTGAATATGTAGATTTGTCGCTCAGAAACAGGGAAATTTTATCTTATTGCAGCAAAGGGCTTACAACAGGTGAGTTTCAATCATTTGATGAAGTAATAAGACATATTGATGTGCCTGTGGACGACGATTACATAAACGAAATTTTTCAAGAAAATTTCGAAGATAACAATTCACCAATTGCCCGTTATTTAAGTATTTTAATATATATATTAATTGGCATAGCTCTTATATTTTATGCTTACAAAGTTTACCACTCCAATTTTAACTTACTGCAAATAGATTCTGCTGTTATTACAGGGAAAACCGAAATAATAACCAGTCCTTCCAGAGGTTTTTTATCTAAAATTTATGTAGAAAGGGGCGATTACGTAAATAAAGGAGAGCCTTTATTCAAAATATTAAACCCGGCTGCGGCAAAAGCAGTTCAAAACAAAAAAATTGAAACTTTAAAAAACAAACTTTTTTTAGAAGAGAAACAAAAACACGTAAACATTTTTGAAAAACGATTAGAAAATTACAAAGACAGCATTTTATTTAAACAAAACCTCCAGAAAAAAATAATAGATTCGACTTCAAGAAAACTGGACCTGTTAAACGAAGAGTTAGCTAAAAAAACACCTCTTTATGAAAGAGGAATCATTTCCAAGCCTGAAATTGACGATTTGCAAAGAGAAATTTTAACTTTAGAAGAAAACCTTGCTGCTGCAAATTACAAGCATTTTCTTATAAACCAAAACATTAAATATCCGGAAAATGGTTTTAGTGTGGAAAACAGGCATCGAAAAGATGTGGAATTATTGCGAGCGGAATTTGAGCGGATAGAAAACACTATAAACGTTGATGAGACAGAACTTGCTTATATTAAAGAGCTGGAAGAGCAAAATATCATTAAAGCGCCGTTTGATGGGTTTTTAAATGGAATTGAGGCATTCGAGGGAAAATATGTAGATGAGCGAACCCCTGTAGTTATTTTAAAAGATATATCCGGAGAAAATTTTGTAGAAGCTTATCTTACGGAAACACAGGCACACAAGTTGACTTTGGGAAACAGCGCAAAAATAAATATTCCTTCGCAAAATATGGAATTAACGGGTAAACTTGTCCTGTTGGAAAAAAGAGAAGAAAACTGGGCAAGAAGTGTTGTCGTTGCTGTTGTTGAGCCTGAAAACCCGGAACTGCTTGAGAATATTATTGACAAGACGCCTGTTAAAGTTGTTTTTAACAGAAAAAAGTTTTTTAAACCGGGAGCAGATGATGAATAATTTTAAAAATATTGTTTTATTTTTGCTGTATTCATTGTTGTTACTGAGCCTTATTGTTCAAACGCCGAACAAAATTCAGTATATGCAGGAACATTTTTATTTCATCGGCTTTGTTGGAATCATAGGTTTTTACAGATATAGCTTGTGGATAGTTCATTTAATCCGGGCTCAAATTTATGAAAAAATAGTATATGCCAACCTTAAAAAAAAGATTACTCAACTCCCTGAAAAAGATTGGATGCCAAAAAGGCTTTATTTCCTAATAGTTTCTTACAAAGAAAACAAAAAAGTTTTATATAATTCAATAAAATCAATCATTCAAGAATCCCGAAAATTGAATTTACCTGCAACTATATGCATGGGAACCGCGAGTTTTCATGACGAAAAAATAGTTTCCGATGCCGTAAATACACTGGCTCAAGGTCATGAGATAAAGGTTATGTTCGTAAGGCAGAACTCTCCCAATAAAAGACTGCAAATAGGAAGAGCATTAAGAACACTGGTAAAGCAGCAACCCCAAAAAAATGAACCCATAATATTTATGGACGGGGATTCCATAATTATGCCCGAGTGTTTAAAAAAGTGTTTGCCTGTATTTCATGTACAAAAAAACGTGCATGCTCTTACCACAAACGAAAAAATCATAGTAAAAAATTCCGGATTGTTGGCAAACATCTTGAATTTGCGGTTTGCGATAAGAAATTTTCACATGAATTCCATGTCGTTATCAAAAAAAGTTTTATGTTTAACAGGGAGGTTTTCAATTTTTCGAGCAGGTCAAATTGCAAACGAAGAGTTTATTTCAAGACTGGAAAAAGATTCTATTAATGATTGGTTCTGGCAAAAAATTCATTTTTTAAGCGGAGACGACAAGAGCACGTGGTATTCCTTGTTAAAAAAGCGGGCTAAGATGTTATACATCCCGGATGCTTTTGTCTACAGCGTTGAAACGGAGCATAAGAAGTTTTTTAATTCTTATATTCAAAAACTTAAACGCTGGAACGGCAATATGTTAAGAAACAACGGCAGAGCATTAGCTTTAGGACCGGAAAAGATAGGATTTTTCCCATGGTTTATTCTCTTAGATCAAAGAATAAGCATGTGGACTGCTCTTGTAAGTCCTTCTATTGTTTTCCTCAGTTTATTTAAAGATTTACAACTAACCTATATGCTTATAATATGGATTTTATCGATAAAATACCTGCAAACCCTGTTTCTTTTTTACTATGGCAGAACCATTAACTGGTCCTTTCCTTTAATTTACTACTTAAATCAAATTTTAAACGGCATAGTAAAGATATATATGTTATTCCACTTAAATATTCAAAACTGGGATAATCGAAAAGTGAACCAACAAAAGATTTTACCTCAAAAAAAGTTTTATTTTGCTTTTGCAAAGTATAAAACAGCGGTTTCTTTAGCTCTTTTTCTTGTGTTAATGAACTTATTATTCTTTTCAGAAATTTTATAATTAACCTGAACAACTAAATAGCTCGGGTCACGAATTAAATAAAAAGCAATGATAGACCGGTAAATTTTCTCAAAAACATTAGTTTAATTGCTTGCGAGCGTCATTGCGAAGCAGTAAACGAAAGGAAAAAATCATGGTTATTTATTTAACATTTTTGAGACTATTTTTAAAAATTAATTCATAATTTAAATTAACTAGTGCTTTTAATTGAAATAAATTCAAATCCATTAAAATATTTCATTCATATTAATGATAACCATAAAGATAAAATCGTTATATAATTGAAAAGTCCTCTTTATATTTTTAATATGTTTTAAATTTGTCCGG
>CAYZIV010000227.1:0-3301 GCA_964478475.1 uncultured Gammaproteobacteria bacterium
AATTTTCACTTATAGACTATCCTGACAAAGTTTCCTGCGTAATATTCACGCAGGGATGCAATTTCGAATGTGTTTACTGCCATAATAAAGAGCTGATCAAATCAGCAGAAAATACCATAGAACCCCAAGAAATTCTAACTTTTTTAAATGAAAGGCGTAACAAACTGGATGCTGTGGTCATAACAGGCGGTGAACCTACTTTGCAGCCTGATTTGATAGGTTTTATAAAAGAAATTAAATCCCTGGGATTTCTTGTAAAACTCGATTCTAATGGGAGTAAGCCCGATATTTTACGGGAAATCATAGATCAAAAACTCGTTGACTACATAGCAATGGACGTAAAAGCACCATTAGAAAAGTATCCGGCTATAATAAACAAGAAAATCGATACAGATAAAATAAAAGAAAGTATTGAACTAATAAAAAACTCGGGTATACAACATGAATTCCGCACAACTGTCCTAAAAATTCTTCTGTCTAAAGAAGATATAACAAACCTGCAAGAATTAATCTCAGGCTCAGACTTGTTTTCGCTGCAAAAATATGTCCCGTCAAAAAACCTGGAAAAAGAACTGGGAACCCAGGAAAACTACACCGAAGATGAGTTTGCAGCCTTTAAACAAATTTTTAAAAATCATTGCAAAAAATGTTTGATCCGATAAAAAGGCAAAAAAAAAGAAGAATTTAATCTTCTTTTAAACCATCTAGCCTTCCCTTGTGTGTGAGTCTTAACTTCAACCCCGTGTGTGTGTTTAACCTTTTACCTTGCCCCGATTATATTTTAATAAAAATTATGACCTTTAACTCTTTGTTAGTTACCTTTTCCTTAGTCCTTATATTATTATAAAAACAATCATTTTAAATAAGTTTCCTTTTTAAATTTTTGAGTTTTTAAAAAATCCTGTGTTTTATCTCAGGTTTATTTTTTTTATATATACTTTTTATTTTAAGAAGACAGAAAATTTATTCAAAAAACTTTTGTAACGAAAACTTAATAACAGTACTTATGTATAAATTTTTAATAACTAACTTGAGTCGCGAATTAATTTTTAATGAAATTTCTCAAAATCCCCGCCCACAACCACCCCCTTAAGAGGTGGTTAAAGGCGGAGCCTTTAACAATTCTATATAGATTTTGAGAAATTTCATTAGATTATTATTGTTTTTTTATCTAATCGCAACTCGAGTTAACTAAAACCGGTAGGTTTTAAAAATTTTATAACTTAAAAAAGTTGGTAGGAAAGATTCATGCCGTCCTTTGAATCTTTTCGTAAGTTTTCTGTAAAACCATAAGCTCAACTGTTTGAGGTCGGCTTTATGTCAGTTGAGTTTTGGAGCTTTTATTAAAAACTAATAAAATAAGTGTTTTTTAAAAACAGCGTAAGTCCCTTTAATAAATAATTATTGTCTTTGCCTTACAGCTTCGTATACAATAATAGCAACAGATACGCTAAGGTTAAGCGACTCTATTTCTTTATTCATTGGTATTTTAATGGAAAAATCAGCTTGTTTTGATAAACCTTCTGATATTCCTTCGGATTCTGAGCCAAACATAACAACCGTGGGGATTTTGTAGTCAATTTCGAAATAAGTTTTTGAATTTTCCCGGTTTACAGCGGTGGTTATAAATTGGAATTTTTGATGAGGGTCGACGGTTTCCCTGATTTTTTCTTTGTTTTCGATATAAACCAGTGGAATTTTCCATAAATTTCCCGCTGATGACCGGACGGTCTTGGGATTAAATATATCCGCGGAGTCTCCTGTGAGGATTATTCCTGACACATTTGCGGCTTTTCCTGTCCTGATGATTGTTCCGAGGTTTCCCGGGTCTTTTATGTCTTCCAACACTAATATTATAGGTGTTTCTTCTTTCAATAAATCTTTAACTTCATAGCTAAACATTTTAGCAACAGCGAGGATTTCACAGGGGCTGTCCGTAGTTGAGATTTTTTTTAAAACTTTTTCGTCGACTATATAGAGCAAGTCTTCGGGGAATTTTTCTGCGAGATTGCTTTTGTATTTGTTTAAAAATATATGCGTAAGTTCAAGACCATAACTTAAAGCATCTTTAACCCCCTTGAGTCCCTCAATTATAAATAGTCTTGCTTCCTCGCGATATTTTTTTTGATGGAGCGAGGTGATTTTTTTGATTATCGGGTTTTGAAGGCTCTGTATTTCCTGCATTTTAACCTATTTTTTTCTCGTTATATTGCTCCAGCCAACGTTTTTCGGTTTCTGTCAGCATGTCATAATTTATTAAATTCTCATCAAACCCCGCTCTTGTTAAGGTTTTGATCTTTTTTTTGCCGTTTTCTTCAATTAGTGTAACGGTATTTTCAAGCCTAACCCCGCCTTGATCTTCCGCATACAGCCCGGGCTCGATTGTAAAACACATTCCTGTTTTTAAAGGCTTTTTAGAGCTCTCAGACGGTCCAATTAAGGGCGGGGACTCGTGTACGCTGATCCCCACACCATGCCCTGTCGCGTGCGAAAAACTGAAACCTTCAGGCTTATTTGTTTCTAAAATCCGTCTTACGTGGTTATCCAGGTCAAAACCTGTTGTATTATCAGTCAATTCAATATTAAGACCGTTCAATAATCCTTTTAAAACCGTTGTATAAACCTTTTTTTGCACATCATCGGCTATTGCTCTTTTTCCGCCGGCTAAAATCACTCTGGTTTCATCCGTTGCATAACCGTGTTCAAAATACGCACCGCAATCAAGCAATATTAACTCCCCTTTTTTTATATATTTTTCCGGATTTGGGTCTGTGTAATGTATGAAAGCAGTGTTTTTTCCGCTGGCTGTTATAGTTTCAAAGCTTAAACCATAAGCACCTTCTTCTGAAAATAATGATTTTACTTTATTAGAGAAGTCTTTTTCAGAAATTTTTACTCCTTTTTCCAAGTTTTGATTGAGCCAGCAAGTTACCCTATTAATTACAATATCTGTCTTTACGTAACATTGGCTCATATAGTCCAGTTCTTGTGCTGTTTTTATTGACTTTAAGGCAGATATATAACTTTCTTTCATTTCGACAATTTTATCCGAAAGTTTTTCGACTTTCCTGAAAATCTTTAAATTAGTTGAGCGTGGATGATAATAAACGTTTAAAACATCTTGATTTTGGGAAATTTCTTCTATAAAAGAATCAAAATCTTCTTCCTGTTTGAAAATAAAATTATTATCAAAATTTTCTTTTACTTGCGGAGAAATTTTTGTCGTATCGGTAAAAACATAAGCATTATCTCGAAAAATTAGTGCTTTTGATTTAAAACACGAGCTGTAGCTGATTTCTTT
>CAYZIV010000228.1:0-3280 GCA_964478475.1 uncultured Gammaproteobacteria bacterium
AAGAGAGATGTTAAGAATTAAGAGTTGTTCGAAAGTTCTCATTGTTTGCGGAATATTTTTGTATTTTTCAGGAACGAATTATTGTACAGCATAGCTTGTTGTGCCGTCTAATGTAGATCCTGCTTCAATACAAAAATATGAACTGAAAAAACAGGAGTACAAAAAACACACCTAAAGATCTGGCATTAAAGCAACAATATGGAACATCAGGTTTTAAGCTTGCAAGTAAGTTTGTCATTAAACACAACAAAGAAGAACGGAAAGAGCTTGAAAGACTTTAAAAGAAAAATATAATAATCATTTTCGACGATTTACAGCAGCACAGAGGTTTTTTGTTTTCTTCTATAATTAACAGCAACCTCCGCAGTCGCAATCGTTTGAAGTCGGATTACAGCCGATGTCACAAACATCTTTATCTGAGCAGCACCCTTCATCTGCTGTAATATAGCTTTTAATCTCTTCAATAGACGGAATATTCCCTACTGATTTGACTTGTCCGTTAATAACAAGCGCAGGTGTCATCATCACTCCGAAATTCATGATTTCGTTTATGTCTTTAATTTTTTCAACCTCATAGTCAGTTCCGACTTCTTTTGCGGCTTGTTCTGCGGCTTGAGCGAGTTTTTCGCATTTTGGACAGCCTGTTCCTAAAATTTGTAATTTTATCATTTTTTATCTCCTTTATTTTTTTTTACTGATTAAGTAGTAACGGATAAATAATTGATCCTCCAATTTGCCTGATTCTATCGACTCAAAGCCGGCTCAATTCTTTAACATATTAAAAAAATGTTCCATAAATCAATCCGCTGATTGTTGCCATTATAACTACCAGAGATACAAAAACTACAGTTTTTTGTGTTCCCATAATGCTTCTTATAACAAGCATATTAGGCAGTGACAGGGCAGGACCTGCAAGAAGTAATGCTAATGCCGGACCTTTTGCCATGCCATTTCCGATAAGTCCTTGTAAAATAGGCACTTCTGTTAAAGTTGCAAAGTACATAAATGCTCCCACGACTGAAGCAAAAAGATTTGAGAAAATAGAATTGTCGCCTACAAACATTGTTATCCATTCTGATGGAATAAGTCCTTCATGTCCAGGCCTTCCAAGCAATAATCCTGCTATTAAGACACCGAAAAGCAATAAAGGAAGTATTTGTTTTGCAAAAGTCCAGGAAGATGCAAACCAATTCCCGGCTTCACCTTTATCATTACTTGTAATTATGGATAAACCGATAATACCGAGAGTAAATGCAAGTAAAGGTTCATTCGGAAATATTAATGCTGCTCCAACGACAGGAACGGCTGCCAGAGAGATTTTTATCCAATTCATTTTGAAGAAACTGCTCAACATAAATGCAAATAAGGCGGCAAATAAAGAGGTTAATGTCCACTTTGACTGGAATATTGCGGCGAAAAGTCCGCTGTCAGTCTGTGGATTTCCCCAGTTTGCAAAAACCAAAATTGCAATCATTACCGCAAAGAATGCACCATTCTGCCATAAAGGCCGTGTGACTTCCGGCTCCGGAAGCAATGCCTGGGTTAATGCTTTATCATTTTCTTCTTTTCTGTAAATCAGATACATTATTAAGCCAATAGTCACGCTAAAAATTATAGAGCCTATAACACGGGCAACACCGAGTTCAAGGCCCAAAATTCTTGCTGTTAGTATAATTGCCAGAACATTAATCCCGGGTCCTGAATACAGAAAAGCCGTTGCCGGACCAAGTCCGGCTCCCATGCGATAAATACCTGCAAACAAGGGAAGCACTGTGCAAGAGCACACAGCAAGAATTGATCCGGAAATAGAAGCAACTCCATAAGCTAGGAATTTATTAGCCTTAGCTCCCAGGTATTTCATTACCGAATTCTGGCTTATAAATACGGCAATTGCGCCTGCTATAAAGAAAGCAGGAATCAAGCATAATAAAACATGTTCTTGGGCATACCACTTGGCAAGATGAAGTGATTCCATTATTGCATTGTTAAATCTTGTATTTTCAATAGGGAGAAAAAAGAATAATAAAAATATTGAAACTATTACTAAAAACGGCTTTAATTCTTTTTTCCAGTCCATAAAAATTTTCCTTAAATAATTAATTAATAATATTGTACCACTATATGGCAATTTTGCCATATAGTTTATGAAAAAATTTTTACTTTTCAGAGTCGTTTACGGATTCGATACAGTTAAAAATGTCCAGTATGCAAGGGCATTTAAGTCTGTAAAAAACGTTCAGTCCTCTTTTTTCGTGTTCGACTATTTTTGCGGATTTTAAAACCGCAAGATGTTTGGAGATCGTGGTTTGGTCAAGTCCTATTTTATCCGTGAACTCACAGACACACTTTTCTCCGTCTTTTAGAAAATCTATCATAAATAATCTGGCAGGATGAGCAAGAGCTTTAATTATTTTAACCCGGTTTTTGTATTTTTCCAAAATTTCTTTTTTCAATTTCAATTTCCTTAATTGTTAATTAATCAGAGTCGCAAATTAATTTTTAGTGGAATTTGGGGAATGAGTTAAGAAAAATAAAACTCATCATTTCATTTTCTTAATCCCTGTTTCGCATTCTCAAAAACTTCGCTTACAACCATCTTTAAGAGATGGTTAAAGGTTCCGCCTTTAAAATGAGGTCGGTTCTTTGTTGTCGGGCAAAGCTCGTTATTCCAGAACCTTGTTTTTGCTTTGTCTTTAACAATTTCATATAGATTTTGAGAAAATTCACCAGATTATTATTGCTTTTTATTTAATTCGCAACCCTAGTTATTTATAAATCATTAAAATAATTGTTGATCATTGTCTTTGGATATGTCAACCTATTGCCTCCTGTTTTTTAGATGATAATCTATCTTTTGTTATTTAAATGTTAATTATTCAGTTAAAAATTATCCTAATACCCCTCCTCCTAGATAACACAGCTTATCGGCTCGTTCAATGGGCTTTTTTATTGAAACCACGAATAAGAATTGGGGATATAATGCTAAAAAAAATTACGGAATACAAAATAGGTTTAAGAAATTTTTAAAATTTTCAAATCAGCCCAGATATTTATTATTTTCATCAGATCAAAATTTTTTGACTTATGAAAATTTAAAGACATATTTGCCTGAAAATCTTTTGAAATTTTTAACAGAAACCTGCGAGCTTTCTTATTCATCTGCGAGTCTTTTTGGCATATGTTTGGATTTAGGTTATACAGCGGAGCAGATTATAGATACTTTTAAATTTTCCCCTGATATTTTTAATCTTGATAAGTTTGAAGATGAAAATATTGCGAA
>CAYZIV010000229.1:0-3272 GCA_964478475.1 uncultured Gammaproteobacteria bacterium
GTATAAAATATTAACTTATATTAAATTAATATGTATAAATTATTTTGATTTGATTGATATTTATTATCATGCAAGATAGTGTTTTAAGGTGTTTTAGATCGCATAGGGTTTTTAAGTTTGACTTGGAGCGGTTTTACGCTGATTTTATAACAATATTTCAGGACTGTCTTTGGAAAAATTAAGAATTTCATTATATTTTAGTGAACAAAAAAATGATCAACATTGACACTAAATATAGTATTTATTATTTTGGTTTTTAGAAAATTAGTTTAATTTATATTCAATACTAGACAGTTAAACTAGTCCTAAATGTTTAAATTTTACTAATCTTATGCAATTTTTTAAAAAAACTATTGCGTAAATCGCTAGAAAATGTATAATTAAAATGTTTAAATAAAGGAGGTTACCATGAACAAAGAAGAATTGGTAAAAGACATCGCTAAGAAAACTAGAATGCCTCAAAAACAAGTAGCTGAAGTTATCTCTTTAATGATTGATTCTATTGAAAAATCAGTTTCTAAGGGTAAAAAAGTTACTTTAGTAGGATTCGGTACTTTCGAAGCTCGCAAGAGAGCTGCTAGAACAGGCAGAAACCCACAAACTGGCGCGGAAATTAAAATCCCTGCTAAAACTGTTCCAGCTTTCTCAGCAGGAAAAAAATTCAAAGAAATCGTCAGCAAGTAATTGCAGTCGAATTTATTTGGAAAAAGCTGATCTTTATGATCAGCTTTTTTGCTTTTTAATCTTTTAAAAGTTCTTTTACCTTGTCTTTGCTTGGCGGATCCAGGGGTAAATCTACTGTTATTGGAGTGTGGTCTGAAATAGGATGTTTAGAAGCATAGTTTAAATCAAACATTGTTCTTCCATAAAATGGCATGAATTGTCTAAGATTCTCTTCTTCGCATGTTAATTCTCCAGGTTTCACAAAGATCCAGTCGAGCTTAAGTCTTGCTACTTTTAAATCCCGGTTAAATGCAAATGTAGGCTTGAATCCTTTAAATGCTCTTTCATTAGAATTAGCAAGCAAGCCTTTGCGATTATTGTTTGATCTGTATTTTTCCCCGCTAAAATCAAATTTTCCTTCATCTGTAAATTCGAGATTTTTTATAGTTTTAAAAAGTTTTCTTTCTTTGTTTGGTGAAATAACAGGAATATTTATTGCTGTAGGGTCTTTGTATGTCTTGAGGAGATTAGTTAAAAGCTGTCCTGATGAATAGAGATATCCATAAGGAATAAGTGAAAAAGTAGTTTGTTTGGCAATAAAATCAAAGTCAACTATCTTTTTTTTAAATTCTCTGAAAAGTGTAGTTGGAGCTCCGTCTTTCGTTGTTGTGTTAAAATCTCCGCCTAAAACCACAGGATTTTCTATATCTTTAATTTCTTCCAGTAAAAATGATATTTGTTTATATCTGTTTTTTGGAATTACTCTGTTTTCAAGATGGACAGATATTACAGTAATTGGTTGATCAATTTCCGGTAATTGCACATCGGCAACAAGCGCCATTCTGCCGCCTCTTCTTACTTCTGTCAAAACAGTTTCGTCAAAAATAAATTTTGCTCCTTTTCTCCGGGCCTGTTCAATGGTTAATAGTCGCACTTTGTTTTTTTCTGAGTTAAACCAGTCATAGTGTTGAGGGAGCCTTATAATTCTTACATTTTCCAAAGGATATTTGCTCAAAATTGCATTGCCATGAAGTCCTTTGTATTTGGATTTGTCTACGATATATTCGCCATCTTTGAATAATAAATTAACTTCTGACCATGTGTGACTAGAAAGTCCTAATGCAGAAGGTTCTATTTCAATAAATTCAACTCCGAAGGCGTAATTAAATCCCAGTATATTAGCGAATTCTTTTGCAATGTTTTTATAATTTGTCCTTGGCATGCCTATATCAACTTCATTTAAAATGAAAATGTCGCTATTTCGCAGGACTTCTATTTCTTTTTTGATTTTTTCAATTTTATCTTTTTTGATTTTTTTATTCTGGTTTTTTACTTTTGTCAAAAATTTATCCGGCTGTTTTAAAATAAGCTCGATATCATCGATAGGCAAGCCTCTTTGAATGTTCCATGCCGCAATTCTCACAAATTTACCGAGAATTTTATCATTGTTCAATTTTTCTTCTGGTTTTGCAATTGTATTGTCAATAATGGGATTATATAAAATTGTGCTTAATTTATTGTTTAATTCTGGAGGAAGTTCTTTATATTCATATAATTTAATTAATTCATCGAAAGTAAATAGGTCAATAAACTTTTGTTTCTCAACAAAACCAGGATTATCAGCGTATTTTTCCGCATATAAATTTGAGGTGGCTGAAACTCCGGTACTGCTGATAGCAAAAAAAACTATCAGAATGTAAATTACAAAACTTCTTATTTTCATCTTTAAGTGTATTTTTTCAATATAATAGTATTGTCTTATAAAAATATAGCAAAAAAAGGGTGGAAAAAACTAATGGCAAATTTTATTTCAATATTTAGAACAATACTTTCTTTTTTGGCGGTGGGAATTTTATTTATAAAAACTGATATGGTGTATATCACAGCATTTATTTTAACAATTCTTTTAATGTGGATGGATGGACTTGATGGATATGTCGCGAGAAAGTTTAATGAAACATCTAAATTCGGTGCGCTTCTTGATATTTTGAGTGATAGAATAGTTGAAAATGTATACTGGATCGTTTTTGCAGCTTTGGGTTGGCTGCCTGTATGGGTTCCGCTTGTTGTTATGACAAGAGGAGTTATTACGGACGGGTTAAGAAGTTTGGCTTTAGAACAGGGATATACCGCTTTTGGAGAAAGCACTATGATGCAGAATAAAGTAGGTAAATTTATTGTAGCTTCAAATTTCAGCAGATTTTCTTATGCTGTGTTTAAGGCTGTTGCGTTTGCTTTGTTGATTATTGCTAATATTCCTGCGGATTATGAGCTTAAGCCTGTAGTAACCTCTGTTGCTTATTTCAGCGCTTATGCTTCCGTGTTCTTCTGCGTTGTTAGAGGTCTTCCTGTGGTTATAGAGAGCAAGCGGTTTCTTAAAGGGTAGTTATTTTGCTGTTGAGACCCTGAAACGAGTTCAGGGTGACAGGCAGGTTTAAGGTGATGGATAAATTGTCATGCTGAATTTATTTCAGCATCTCGTAATCCTGCGGTCGTTGAGGTGAGGTTTGAGTCCCTGAAACGAGTCCAGGGTGACAGGTAGATTCAAGGTGACGGATAAATTGTCATGCTGAATTTATTTCAGCATCTCGTAATCCTGCGGTCGTTGA